>NZ_KE148593.1:0-23325 GCF_000410635.1 Comamonas sp. B-9 | reverse complement strand
CCAAGTCCCCCTGCAGCAGCGCAGTGACCCCCTGGACGCAGACGCGCCTGGCCGATGGGAGCCTGCAGACCCCCTGATTCCCAGCATGCCGGGCCAGCAGCGCCGGCTTTTTTCGATTGACAACAAAGACGGAGACAGACAGATGACCACTCACTTCCAACTGCGCCGCATCGTGCTGGCCACCCTGGCGGCATCAGCAATGGGCGCTGGCGCCGCTTATGCTGAAGTCAAGGCCCGCGTGGGCCATGCGATGCCCGAGAGCCACCCGCAAGCCATTGCGATGAACAAGTTCGCCGAGCTCGCCTCCACCTACACCAATGGCAATGTCAAGGTGCAGGCCTACCACAGCGCGGTGCTGGGCAGCGATGAGAAGCAATTGCAGGCCGTGCAGGCCGGCACGCAGGATCTGTACATCGGCACCCTGGCGCCGCTGTCCTCGCGGGTCAAGGAAGTGCAGGTCTGGGATCTGCCCTTTATGTTCCGCAACTCGGCCGAGGTCTATGCGGTGCTCGATGGCGCCTCGTCCAAAAAGATTTTCGAGAAGATCGCACCGGCCAACCTGGTGGGCCTGACCTGGACCGGCATGGGCTTTCGCAACCTGTCCAACAGCAAGCACCGCGTGGCCAAGCCCGAGGATGTGAGCGGCCTCAAGATCCGTGTGATGACCAACCCGGTCGCGCTGGACACCTGGAAGACCCTGGGTGCCAACGCTACGCCGATGGCCTTTGCCGAGGTGTTCCCGGCGCTGGAGATCAAGGCCCTTGACGGCCAGGAGAACCCGCTCCAGCACATGTGGGCCAACAAGATGCAGGAAGTGCAGAAGTACATCACCATCACCAACCACGTCTACACGCCATCGGCCCTGGTCGCATCGAAGAAGTTCTGGGACAGCCTCTCGCCCGCCGACAAGGCCGGTGTGCAAAAGGCCGCGACCGAAGCGGGCCTGCTGCAGCGCAAGCTGCTCGACGAAGGCGACAGCCTGGCTGTCGAGAATTTCAAGAAGGCTGGCGTGACCGTGGACAGCATGCCCGCTGCCGAGCTGGCGCGCATGCAGGACAAGGTCAAGCCCGTGCTGGCCAAGTTCTCGCCGCAGATCGGTGATGAGTTCGTCAAGGGCTTCTTTGCCGAAATCGAGCAGGCGCGCAAGGCCCAGTAAGGCCCAGTAAGGCCCAGGAAGGGTATGGGCCCAGGCCGGCATAGGCTGGGTCCGCTCCCTGCATTTCTTCTCAAGGTTCTGGCAGCGCCCCATGGCGCGGCGCTGCCGGCTTAGATATACAAGCATTCAGGTGGCGGCACGGCACAAGGCCGCGCTGCCGGGAAAGGTGTTGCCATGGGCAAGGTACTCAAAATGCTCGCCGACGGGCTGACGCGCGCGCTGGAAATCGCCATGGTGCTGTGCATGCTGGTCATGCTGGTGATGGTGTTCGGCAATGTGATGCTGCGGCTGTTTTTCAATACCGGCATTGATCTGTCGGAAGAGGTGCCGCGCTTTGCCTTTGTGTGGCTGACCTTTCTGGGCGCCATCGTGGGCATGCGCAAGCGCGCCCATCTGGGGGTGGACCTGATGGTGCAGATGATGCCGCTGGTGGGCCGCCGCGTCTGCTGGGGCCTGAGCCAGGCCATCATGCTGCTGTGCTGTGTCTACATCGTCTACGGCACCTGGCTGCAGCACGACATCATCGCGGGCAATGCCTCGCCGGTGGCGCAGCTGAGCATGCTCTGGGTCTACGGCGTGAGCTATTTCACCGGGGCGGCCATTGGCTTTATCTGCCTGTCGAACCTGGTGCGTCTGGTGCTGGGCAAGGTGGCGGACTATGAGCTGATTGACGTGCAGGAAGAGGGCATGGAAGAGGCCCGCGAGGCCGAGCACGCCATGCAGGAGCAGACCCAATCGCAGGCCCGGTCCCAAGGAGGTCGCGCATGACCATCTTCATTTTTATCTCGTCGCTGCTGGGCCTGATGGCCCTGGGCATGCCCATTGCCTTTGCGCTGATCGGCTGCGGCCTCGCGCTGATGTACTACATGGGTTTTACCGATCCGCAGATCGTGGTGCAGAACATGTGGGATGGCGCCAACAGCTTCCCGCTGCTGGCCGTGCCCTTCTTCATGCTCGCAGGCGAGTTCATGAACGCCGGCGGCATGACGCGCCGCATCATCCACATGGCCATGGCCTGGATTGGCCATATCCGGGGCGGCCTGGGCTATGTGGCCGTTGGCGCCGCCGTGATCATGGCCTCGCTGTCGGGCTCGGCCGTGGCCGATACCGCGGCACTGGCCGCCGTGCTGGTGCCGATGATGCGCAAGGCCGGCTATGAGGTCAACCGCTCCTGCGGCCTGATCGCCTGCGGCGGTATCATCGCGCCGGTGATTCCGCCATCGATCGCGATGATTCTGTATGGCGTGACCGGTGGCGTGTCCATCACCAAGCTGTTCATCGCCGGCATTGTGCCGGGCCTGTTGATGGGGGTCGCGATCCTGTTGGCCTGGCGCTGGTGCATTGGCCGTGACCCGATCGTCACCGAGCCCAAGCGCAGCACTGCCGAGCGCCTGGCCGCCACACGCCAATCGCTGTGGGCGCTGGTGCTGCCCATCGTGATCATCGGTGGCCTGAAGTTCGGCTGGTTCACGCCGACCGAGGCCGCCGTCATGGCCGCGATGTACTCGCTGCTGGTGGGCATGTTTGTCTACCGCGAGATCAAGCTGAACCAGCTGTTTGCGCTGATCTACCGCGCCGCGGAGACCACGGCCATCATCATGTTCCTGGTGTCGGCCGCTGGCGTATCGGCCTGGCTGATCACCACCGCGAACATTCCGCAGCAGCTGGCCGCGCTGGTTGAGCCGCTGATGGACAACAAGATGCTGCTCACCTTTGCGCTGATGGTGCTGGTGCTGCTGGTGGGCACGGCGCTGGATTTCACGCCTACGGTGCTGATCATGACGCCTGTGCTGATGCCGGTGCTCAAGCAGGCGGGCATCGACCCGGTCTACTTCGGCGTGCTGTTCATCATGAACAATGCCATTGGCCTGGTCACCCCTCCGGTGGGCACCGTGCTCAATGTCGTCTGCGGGGTCGCCAAGATACCGATGAGCGGTGCCATCAAGGGCGTGATTCCGTTCATGGTGGCCCAGACGATCGTGATGTTCCTGCTCGTGGTGTTCCCGCAGATCGTCATGTGGCCGCTGGAGATGATGAGCCGCTAAGCCTCAAACCGTCACCCCAAACCCATTCATTGAAGAGCCTTGGGCGCTTGCCAGCAGCAAGCGCCAAGGGCGGGCTTTGCCCAAAAAAGACAAGGAGCCGACCATGAAACTGATTCCACGCCGCAGCCTCGTTGCAGGCCTGGCCTGCGCCACCCTGGCGGTGCTGGGCCTGGCGCCCGCGCAAGCCCAGGAGGGCAAGCGCGCACGCCTGGGCCATTCTTTTGCCGATTCGCACCCCCGCGCCATCGCGATGAAGCAGTTTGCTGCCGATGTCGCCAAGTCCACCGATGGCAAGGTGCAGATCGATGTGTACAGCAGCGCCACCTTGGGCAGCGAAGACAAGATGCTGATTGCAGTGCAAAGCGGCACGCAGGACCTGTACATGGGCGCGCTCTCGCCCATCGCCGCGCGCAAGAAGGCGCTGCAGATTTTTGACTTTCCGTTTCTGTTTGCCAGCGATGCCGAGGCCGCCCATGTGCTCGATGGCCCGGTGGGCCGCCAGATGCTTGACGGCATTGCCGATATGAAGATGCGCGGCCTGGTCTGGGCGGGCGGTGCCTTCCGCAATATGTCCAACAGCAAGCGGCCGCTGGCGACCTTGGCCGATATGAAGGGCCTGCGCGTGCGCGTGATGCAAAGCCCGATGGCGCTGGCCAGCTTCAATGCGATGGGCATGAACGCCGTGCCGATGGCCTTCTCCGAGGTCTACCCGGCGCTGGAGATCAAGGCACTCGATGGCTATGAGCACCCGGTGGTCGACATGTATGCCAACAAGATGTACGAGGTGCAGAAGTACCTGACCATCACCAACCATGTCTACACGCCCGTCGCGCTGATCGCGTCCGAGAAATGGTGGTCGGGCCTGACCCCCGCGCAGCAGCAGGCTGTGCAGCAGTCTGCCGAGAAGGCCCGCACCCTGCAGCGCAGCGAAGAGCTGCGCCAGGCTGGCGAGGTGGTCGCACAGCTCAAATCGCATGGCATGCAGGTGGGCGAGATGCCGCCGGCCGAGCTGGAGAAGATCCGCGCGGCAGTGCAGCCGGTGATCGACAAGAACCAGGCGACCGTGGGCCAGGAGTTTGCCCAGTCGTTTTATGCAGCGCTCGCCAGCTACCGCAAAACCAAGCCTTAAGCCTCTCACTTATCCAAGCCAATTAGGAACTTCTGATATGGAAGCGCTTGTTATCCACGCACCCGGCGATCTGCGGGTGCAATCCGTCCCCGCGCCTGCGCCCGGGCCTGGCCAGATGCTGGTGCGGGTGCGCTGCGGCGGCATCTGCGGCTCTGACCTGCATTACTACCAGCACGGCGGCTTTGGCACGGTGCGCATCAAGGAACCGATGGTGCTGGGCCATGAGGTCTCGGGTGTCATCGAATCGGTAGGCGCCGAGGTGACGGGCTTTGCTGCCGGCCAGCGCATTGCAGTCAGCCCCAGCTGGCCTTGCGGCCAGTGCCGCTTTTGCCAGATGGGCCTGCAAAACCACTGCCTGGACATGCGCTACTACGGCAGCGCGATGCGCACGCCCCATGTGCAGGGTGCGTTTCGCCAGCAGATCGTCATCGAGTCGCACCAGGCCCATCTGCTGGCCGCGCAGGTGAGCGACGCCGAAGGCGCCATGGCCGAGCCGCTGGCAGTTGCCCTGCACGGCGTGCAGCGGGCAGGCCCCCTGCTGGGCCGCAAGGTGCTGGTGACGGGATGCGGGCCGATTGGTGCGCTGGCCATCATTGCCGCGCGCCGCGCAGGCGCCGCGCACATTGTGGCCACCGACATGAGCGCGCACCCGCTGGCCAAGGCCTTGCAGGTGGGCGCCGATGAGGTCGTGCATGTGGGCGAGTCGCCCGATGGCCTGGCCCGCTACGCAGCCGACAAGGGCCAGTTCGATGTGCTGTTCGAGGCCAGCGGCAACCCGCATGCCTTGCGCGGTGCCTTCGATGTGCTGCGCCCGCGCGCCACCATCGTGCAGCTGGGCCTGGCCGGTGCCGAGATGACCCTGCCGATCAACACGCTGGTGGCCAAGGAATTCGACTGGCGCGGCTCCTTCCGCTTTCATGAGGAGTTCGCCACTGCGGTGGCCCTGCTCAACAAGGGCCTGGTCGATGTGAAGCCGCTGATCTCCGCCACCTTGTCCTACCGCGATTCGGCCCGCGCCTTTGCGCTGGCGGCCGACCGCTCGCAGGCGATGAAGGTGCTGCTGGACTTTGAGTGAGCCCCCGCACCAGCCCCAGTCACCACTGCTGATTCCCACCCCCATTTTTCTCAGTTCGTCCCATGAAAATCGTCAAGCTCACCACCTTTATCGTGCCACCGCGCTGGTGCTTTCTCAAGATCGAAACCGACGAGGGCATCGTTGGCTGGGGCGAGCCGGTGGTTGAAGGCCGCGCCCACACGGTGGCCGCAGCCGTCGAGGAACTCTCCGACTACCTGGTGGGCCGCGACCCGCGCAATGTGCAGGACCTGTGGAATGTGATGTACCGCGCCGGCTTCTACCGGGGGGGGCCGGTGATGATGAGCGCCATTGCCGGCGTGGACCAGGCGCTGTGGGACATCAAGGGCAAGGCGCTGGGTGTGCCGGTGCATGAGCTCTTGGGCGGCAAGGTGCGCGACCGTATCCGCGTCTACTCCTGGATCGGGGGTGACCGTCCGGCAGATACGGCCGCGCAAGCGCAAGCGGCCGTCGCCCGAGGCTTTACCGCCGTCAAGATGAACGGCACCGAGGAGATGCAGTACATCGACAGCCATGCCAAGGTGGAGCAGGCCGTGGCCAATGTCGCGATGATCCGCGAGTCGGTGGGCAAGCACATCGGCATTGGCGTGGACTTCCACGGCCGGGTACACAAGCCCATGGCCAAGGTGCTGATGCGCGAGCTGCGCGACTTCAACCTGATGTTCATCGAAGAGCCCGTGCTCAGCGAGCACCTGGAGGTGATCCCGGAGCTGGCTGCCATTGGCGCCGCTCCGATCGCGCTGGGCGAGCGCCTCTATTCGCGCTGGGATTTCAAGCGCGTGTTTGCCCAAGGCGGTGTCGACATCATCCAGCCCGACCCCTCGCATGCTGGCGGCATCACCGAGACCTGCAAGATCGCCGCGATGGCCGAGGCCTACGATGTGGCGGTGGCCCTGCATTGCCCGCTGGGGCCGATTGCGCTGGCCGCCAACCTGCAGATCGATGCGGTCTGCTACAACGCCTTCATCCAGGAGCAAAGCCTGGGCATCCACTACAACCAGGGCAATGACCTGCTCGACTATGTGCACAACCGCGATGCCTTTGACTACCAGGACGGCTATGTCGCGATGCCCGGCGGCCCTGGCCTGGGCATCGAGGTGAACGAGGCCTATGTGGTCGAGCGCGCCAAGGAGGGCCACCGCTGGCGCAACCCGGTATGGCGCCATGCCGACGGCAGTGTGGCAGAGTGGTGAGGCCAGGCGCCTCAACCCGGGTGTCTTGCCGGGTGGGGCGGCGGTTTAAGCAATGCCGCCATTGGCGCGCAGCACCTGCCCGTTGATCCAGCCCGACTCCTTGCTGGCCAAAAAGGCGACTACGGCCGCGATGTCCTCTGGCTCGCCCAGGCGCTCCAGCGGCGGCATCTTGGCAAAGTGCTCAATTTGCGCCTCGCTCTTGCCGGCAAAGAACAGCTCGGTGGCGACCGGGCCGGGAGCGACCGCGTTGACGGTGATCTGGCGGCCGCGCAGCTCCTTGGCGAACACGCGGGTAAAGGCCTCGACGGCGGCCTTGCTGCCGTTGTAGATCGCGTAGCCGGGCAGGTTCAGTGCCAGCGCGGTGGTCGAGAGGTTGATGATGCGCCCGCCTGCGTTGAGGCGTGTGGCCGCTTCGCGCAGCGTGTTGAACACGCCCTGGGTGTTGATCGCAAAGGTCTTGGCAAACAGCGCGTCACTGGTCTCGGCCAGGGTGCTGGTGGCGAGCACACCGGCGTTGTTGACGAGCACATCAATCTGGCCCAGTTGCTGCTCGACGGTGCTGAACATCGCCTGCACCTGGTCAGCCTGCGAGATATCGGCACGGATGGCCATCGCCTGGCCACCTTCTTGCGTCAGCGCCTGGGCCAGTGCTTCGGCCTCTTGCGCGTTGTTGGCGTAGTTGATGGCGATGGCATGGCCGTCCTGGGCCAGGCGGCGGGCAATGGTGGCACCGATTCCGCGCGATGCGCCGGTGATCAGGGCAATGGATGTGGGCTTGGTCATGTCTGCTTTCCTGTCGTTGATCGAATGGCTGGATTTTTCACTATTCCATTCAAAAGATCATTGTGCTGATTTGAATTTTATAATTCGGTTTACTTTAATAATATGCGCCGCATTGGATTGGCGTTGTTGCGATGGACCGCTTTCAGGAAATGCAGGTATTTGTGCGGGTGGCCGACCGCAGCAGCTTTGCGCAGGCGTCGGACGATCTGCAGATTCCGCGTGCCACGGTAACCAACCTGGTCCAGCGGCTGGAAGCGCGGGTGGGCGCGCGCCTGCTGGACCGCACCACGCGCCAGGTGCGGCTGACGGCCGAAGGCGAGGACTACTACCGCCGCTGCACCCGGCTGCTGGCCGATCTGCAGGAGGCCGAGAGCGCCTTTCGCCACGCGCCGCCGCAGGGCCTGCTGCGGGTCAACCTGCAGGGCACCTTGGCGCGCTTTTTTGTGATGCCCCATCTGGGCGCGTTTGCGGAGCAGTACCCTGAGGTACAGCTGCACATGGCCGAGGACGACCGGCTGGTGGACCTGGTGCGCGAAGGGGTGGACTGCGTGCTGCGGGCCGGCAGCCTGCAAAGCTCGTCGCTGATCGGGCGCCAGGTGGCGTCGCTGCGCCAGGTGACGGTCGTCAGCCGGGCCTATGCCGAGCGCCACGGCCTGCCGCAGTCACTCGATGACCTGGCGCAGCATGCCGCTGTGGCCTATGTCTCCAGCGCCACGGGCCGGCCGGTGGCGCTGGAGTTTTGCGTGGGCAAGCAGGTGGTGGAGCGGCGGCTCAAGCCCAGCATCACCGTCAACGGCGCCGATCTGTACACCGGCGCAGCCATGGCGGGCTTGGGGATGGTGCAGGTGCCGCGCTACCGCATTGCGCAGGCGCTGGAGGACGGCGATCTGCTGGAGGTGCTGCCCGATCTGCCACCGCCGCCGATGCCGGTGTCGGTGCTGCACCCCTACAGCCGCCAGCCGTCGGCGCGGCTGCGGGTGTTTATTGACTGGCTGGCAGAACGCTTTGTAGATGTGACTTAGTGGCGCCTTGGGTGGAGCCGAAAGGCAAGGCAGCCCAGCGATCTGGCCGGGCACTTGCGCGAGTGCATGCGGACAGCGGACCAAAAAACAGGCCCACAGCCTGGTGGGCGGTGGGCCTGGGTTCAGCCAGCAGCAGCTGGCATCTCTGGTCGCTTAGCGGTTGGAGCGGGTTGCAATGCCGGCCACCACATGGGCAGGCGCTTCGGTGTAGCGCTTGAACTCCATCGTGTAGGTGGCGCGGCCCTGCGTCATCGAGCGCAGCTGCGTCGCATAGCCAAACATCTCGGACAAGGGGACCTCGGCCTTGATGCTCTTGCCGCCACCGGCGATGTCGTCCATGCCCTGCACCATGCCCCGGCGCGATGACAGGTCGCCCATCACCGTGCCGGCATAGTCCTCGGGCGTTTCAACCTCGACGGCCATCATCGGCTCCAGGATGACCGGGTTGGCCTTCTTCATGCCTTCCTTGAAGCCGAAGATGGCCGCCATCTTGAAGGCCTGCTCGGACGAGTCCACATCGTGGTACGAACCAAAAGTGAGGCGCACGCGCACATCCACCACCGGGTAGCCGGCCAGAACGCCGCTCGCCAGCGCCTCGCGCACACCTTTCTCCACGGCCGGGATGTACTCGCGTGGCACCACGCCGCCCTTGATCTCGTCAACAAACGCAAAGCCTTCGCCGGACGCCATCGGCTCCAGCGTGAAGACCACATGGCCATACTGGCCCTTGCCGCCCGACTGGCGCACAAACTTGCCGTCCACATCCTTGACCGTGTTGCGGATGGTCTCGCGGTAGGCCACCTGGGGCTTGCCCACATTGGCCTCCACATTGAACTCCCGCTTCATGCGGTCCACGATGATCTCCAGATGCAGCTCGCCCATGCCGGCGATGATGGTCTGGCCCGATTCCTCATCGGTGCGCACGCGGAACGACGGATCCTCGGCGGCCAGACGCGACAGCGCAATGCCCATCTTTTCCTGGTCGGCCTTGGTCTTGGGCTCGATCGCTTGCGCAATGACGGGCTCAGGAAAGGACATGCGCTCCAGGATGATGGGCGCGCTCGGGTCGCTCAAGGTCTCACCGGTCGTCACCTCTTTGAGGCCCACGCAGGCAGCAATGTCGCCGGCGCGGATCTCGTCGATTTCCTGGCGCTCATTGGCATGCATCTGCACGATGCGGCCAATGCGCTCCTTGCGGCCCCGGATCGGGTTGTAGACCAGGTCACCCTTGCTGAGCACGCCCGAGTAGACACGCACAAAGGTCAGCTGGCCCACAAAGGGATCGGTCATCAGCTTGAAGGCGAGGGCAGAGAACTTCTCGCTGTCGTCCGCGCGGCGCGTGAGCACCGTGCTGTCGTTCTCGTCTTCGCTGTGGCCAGTCACCGCAGGCACATCCAGCGGCGACGGCATGAGCTCGACCACGGCGTCCAGCAAACGCTGCACACCCTTGTTCTTGAAGGCCGAGCCGCACAGCATGGGCTGGATCTCGGTGGCAATCGTGCGCAGGCGCAAGCCGGCAATGATGTCGGCCTCGGGCAGGTCACCATCGCTCAGGTACTTGTCGGTCAGCGCTTCGCTCGCTTCGGCAGCCGCTTCCACCATCTTGGTGCGCCACTCCTGCGCCGTGGCCTGCAGCTCGGCGGGGATCTCCCGGTACTCGAACTGCATGCCCTGCGAGGCCTCGTCCCAGATGATGGCCTTCATCTTGATCAGGTCGATCACGCCAGAGAACTCGGCCTCGGCGCCGATCGGAATCACGATGGGCACGGGGTTGGCTTTCAAGCGGTCCACCATCATCTGGCGCACGCGGAAGAAGTCCGCACCAATGCGGTCCATCTTGTTGACAAAGGCCAGGCGTGGCACCTTGTACTTGTTGGCCTGGCGCCAGACGGTTTCGGACTGCGGCTGCACGCCGCCCACCGAGTCATAGACCATGACGGCGCCGTCGAGCACACGCATGGAGCGCTCGACCTCGATCGTGAAGTCCACGTGACCGGGGGTGTCGATGATGTTGATGCGGTGGGCCGCAAAGTTGCGTTCCATGCCCGACCAGAAGGCCGTTGTTGCGGCCGAGGTGATCGTGATGCCGCGCTCTTGCTCCTGGGCCATCCAGTCCATCGTGGCGGCGCCATCATGCACCTCGCCCAGCTTGTGGCTCACCCCGGTATAGAACAGGATGCGCTCGGTCGTCGTGGTTTTTCCGGCATCGATGTGCGCAGAGATGCCGATGTTGCGATAGCGTTCTATGGGGGTATGGCGGGCCATGTTGACCTCCTTGGGTCGGTTTTTCAGCCGGATTCAGCTGCGTGTTACAGCCCTGTGCGCTCCCACTTTGCGACATCCGGCATCCTCTCAGAGGCGCCGGCACAGGGCCAGAAAAGAGCAATATTAATAGTACGAAGACAGTCGTACTGTCGTCATGGGTATTGCCCGATTGGGGACAATAGCGTTCATCGTGCTGCCAGTGCTGCAGACCCAGGCAGAATGGCGCCCTTTGGCAATGAACCGGCTATTGCAGCCGATGCGCGCCTCTTTGGCGCATGGACCCCGGATGATCCCTCACCACCCTGAAGCTGCGCAGATCCATTTGGAAAATGTGCTCACCGCCCTGGGCAACCCCACACGCCTGGCGGTCGTGCGTGTGCTGGCAGATGGCCAGGAGCGCAGCTGCACGGCGCTTTTGCGCGACCAGACCAAGTCGACGATGACGCACCACTGGCGCGTGCTGCGCAGCAGCGGCGTGATCTGGCAGCGCCCTGCCGGGCGCGAGAACCTGTTGTCGCTGCGGCGCGAAGACCTCGATGCCCGCTTTCCCGGCCTGCTCGACGCGATACTCTCGGCCACGCGCAGCGACGCGCTGACCGATGCCAGCACGGCCTGGGGCGGGCGCTGAGTCTGGCCCCTGCCAACACAAGCCTGGTTTTTTGATTTTTGATGGATGGAGAAGCGCAGCATGCAAGACGCCAAGGCGCTGGTACTTTTTTCGGGTGGACAGGATTCCACCGTCTGCCTGGCTTGGGCCTTGAGCCGCTATGCCCAGGTCGAAACGATTGGCTTTGACTACGGCCAGAACCACCGGGTCGAGCTGGAATGCCGCAGCACCGTGCTGGCTCACTTGCGCGCGCAGTTCCCGCAGTGGGCGGCAAAGCTGGGGGAGGACCACCTGCTCCATATCGATGTGCTCGGCCAGATCAGCGATACGGCGCTGACCCGTGATGCCGCGATGGCCTACCAGGCCGATGGCCCGCCCAATACCTTTGTGCCGGCGCGCAACCTGGTGTTCCTGACCCTCGCCTCTGCGGTGGCCTACCGCCGCCAGTGCACGGTGCTGGTGGGCGGCATGTGCGAGACCGACTTCTCCGGCTACCCCGACTGCCGTGACAACACGATGAAGGCCATGCAGGTGGCGCTGAGCCTGGGCCTGGGCCGGCAGCTGGTGGTAGAGACCCCCCTGATGTGGATCGACAAGGCTGCTACCTGGCAGCTGGCGCAGGACCTGGGCGGCGACGCCTTGACCGCGCTGGTGCAGGAAGACACCCACACCTGCTACCAGGGCGACCGCAGCGAGCGCCATGACTGGGGCTATGGCTGCGGCGAATGCCCGGCCTGTGCGTTGCGCGCGCAGGGCTTCGCGCGTTGGAAGCAAGCGGCCTAAACAACAGCGCTGGTATCAGCGCGGCGCCACCAGCTGCGCCTTGCGGTTGGCCATTGCCCGCGCAAACAGCGCCATAAAGCGGGGCGCCACCTTGGCGATATGGTAGGCCTTGCCGGTCTCCAGCGCAGCCTGGGCATAGCGCTGGCGCCGGGCCGGGTCACGGCGCAGCTGCCGTATCGCCTCGATCCAGTCGTCGTCGTTGTCGGGCAGCAAAAGGCCGTTGACGTTGTGGGCAATCAGCTCGGGCGCAAAGCCCCAGTTGGAGCCAATCACGCAGCCCCCGCGCGCCAGGATCTCCATCAGCCCCCAGTTGGCCACGCCATAGCGCAGCGGGTAGAGGAAGAGATCGACCTCGGCCAGCAGCGCCGAGAACTGGTCATAGGGCAGGTGGCCGGGGAACTCGATCACATCGGCGGCGGGGTAGACCTTGAGCAGGTGGTCGCGAAAGCTTTCCACCTTGCCGCCATAGCGCCGCTCCACCCACTGCTGCTCATAGCCGTAGGTGGAGGCCTTGGCATCACCGATGGCGATAAAGCGGGTGTTGTGGCCATCGCCTTCGCGCACCATGCGGTCCACCAGCCGGATATAGGTCTCAAAACCCTTGGCGCTCGAGAGATCGCGCGCCGAGAACGCGATGGTGAAAGGCTTTTGGGTATCGTCCGCTGCATCACCGGCAGCGCCAAAATCCCGCAGCGGCGGCTGGATATCAAAGCCCTCGAACTGCACCGCAATCCGGTCCTGCAGCAGCGGCGGGAACATCGAGCGCGCATAGGCGCTGGGCACGATGGTCAGGTCGCTGCACAGCACCTGGTGGAAGCTCAGCATCTCGGTGTTGCGGTCACCCAGGCGCTGGGCCTGGTCCGGCGGGTAGGCGGCATCCCAGCCATGGGCCAGGTAGCTGGGGAACTCGATATAGCTGATGATGGCGGCTTGCAGCTCGCCATAGAGCCAGTTGGGCGCGCCCCAGAGCGAATGGGCCACCACCACATCGATCTTGCGGCCCTGGGCGGCTTCAAAGTCTTCCAGCGCCTTGAGCACGCCCCGGCAGATGCGCGCCGAGCGCTCGACCTTGTCCGAGTAGTAGTAGCTCTGGGGGCCGACGATCAGGCCATCGGGCTGGAAGGACAGCAGGTGGTCGCAGTGCTTTTCATGGTTGGCCTTGTGGCCGGGCGTGGTCATGAACCAGGCATCTGCGATGCCCTGGGCACGCAGGTGGCTGCACAGCAGGCTGTACTGGCTCGGGTAGACCGCGCCTACAAAAACGATCAGGGGTTTGTCTGTCATGGTCGGCAAGGGCTCGGCGTCAAGGGTCACAGGGGCAGGTGGTCATTGGGCTGCGCGGCGGCCGGTGCCAGGGGCACGAGTGGCTCACCGTCCGAGATCTGGTATTTGCGCATCTTCTCCCACAGCACCTTGCGGCTGATGCCCATCTGCTGGGCAGTGTTCTGGCGCTTCCAGCTATTGGCATGCAGCGCTTCGATGATGCGGTTGCGCTCTTCCTGGTCCCAGTTGCCGCGCTCGGCCAGCAGCGGTCCGGCCGCATGGGATTCCAGCGGAAAGGTCGCCGCCGACAGGCTCTGGGCCTGCAGCAGCAGGCGATCGGTGGCGCCGCCGGCATGCCAGTCCTGGGTCTGGCGGGCGGCCACGCCAATGCGCTCTGCCAGATTGCGCAGCTCGCGCACATTGCCGGGGAAGTACATCTGCGCAATCGCGTCGAGGATGAACATCGGCGGCCCACCCAGGCGCTCCATCATCTCCTCGCCCACCACCTTGCGCAGGATGCTGTTGAAGATGGCCAGCTTGTCGGCCTCGCCCCGCTCTTCGAGGCTGGGCATCTGCAGCTCGATCACCGCCAGGCGAAAGAACAGATCGGCGCGGAAGCGCCCGGCATGCACCAGCTCGCGCAGCGATTTGTTGGTGGCCGCCACCAGGCGAAAATCCAGCGCCACTGGCGATGTGGCGCCCAGCCGGGTGACCGTGCGCTCTTCGAGCACGCGCAGGAGCTTGACCTGCTGGTAGAGCGGCAGATCGGCGATTTCGTCGAGAAACAGGGTGCCGCCGTTGGCCTGCTCAAAAAAGCCCTTGTGCGCCGTCACCGCACCGGTGAACGAGCCTTTGGCATGGCCAAAGAACAGCGACTCAAAGAGGCCGTCGGGGATCGCGCCGCAGTTGACCACGACAAAGGGCCCCTGGCCGTAGTGCGTGTTGCGTTCATGCAGGCGTTCGGCCACGCGTTCCTTGCCGGTGCCCGTCTCGCCAAAGATCAGCACGCTGTGCTCGCAGTCGGCAAAGGTGTCCACATCGCGCAGCAGGGCCAGCATGCACTCGGCCTCGGCGATGATGTCGTCGCCCCGCGGCTGCTTGTGCTTGGTGCTTTGCAGCCGCCGCACAATGCGCACCAGCATCGCGCGCAGCTCAGCGCCGGTAAAGTCAAAGGGCAGCACATGGGAGTACTCGGTGGCATAGGTGCCCGGCCCTTCGCCACGCGGCTTGGCGCTGACCCACAGCACCGGCATGCCGCCAAAATTGCCCTCGATCCCCTGGCGCGTAAAGCGCGCACCTTCCAGCACCGACACACTCACCACGGCAATGGCGTTGCCCCCCTGCGCCACCACGGGCGACAGGTTCAGGCCATCGGCGCGCACCACGTCCACATCCAAGTTGACCATGCAGCGCTCCACGCGCTCTGCAATGTCCGCTTGGCCTTCCCAGACGTAGATGACCAAATCGTTCTGATTCACGTTCTATTCCCTCGGTTCTTCATGTCGCTGCGCTCACTCCTGTCTTCATTGCACGATCTGGGCGGTATCGCACTGGATGCCCAGCAAATCCACGCTGGCGCGGCCCAGCTCGATGCCCAGGCCCTGCAGCAGCAGGTCCAGTGCGCTGCCAATGGTGTTGAGCAGGGGCGCTAGCAGGGCGCTCACCACCGTGACGATCACATTGAGCAGCGCATTGAGGCCGCCGAGCAAACCGCCCAGCAGCCCCCCGAGCAGGCCGCCCAGCACGCCGTAGTACTCGGCGTTCTGCACATCGCCCACCAACGCGGGCACCTGCTTCAACAGATTGCTGACCGTCGTGCCCAGGCGCAGCCCATTGGGGCCGCTGGAGCGCTCCACGTCCACCTGCATGCCCACCAGGCATTCGTCCACATTGCTGCTGTTGTAGGGGCAGGCCTGGGCATTGGGCGGCGATGTGTAGCTGGCGCCTTGCAGCAGCGATGTGGACAGTTTGCTTTGCACGCGCAGACCGCCCAGCAGGTTCAACAGGTTCAGGTCCACCAGCTCGGTCTTTTGGCAGATGCCATTGGCATTCAACTGGCCGATGCAGACATCACCAATCGCCGAGCGCACGGAGATATTGGCCCGCCGGTCATTGCGGGCTGGTGTGCACTGGATGGCTTCGAGCGTGCCGGTGCTGCGCACCAGATCGACTTGAATGGGGATGTGCACGCGGATACCCAGCAGGTTGCCCAGCAGTGCGGTCAGCAGGCCGGGCGTGCTGACATTCTTTTGCTCACCAATGTTGACGGTCAGTCGCACCTGGGCGCTGCGCGCCTTGGTCTGGCCATTGGCCGGGCCGATGGCATTGCGTGGTGGCTCCACCACGGTGAGGTTGGCGTCCAGAATGCCCGGCAGCCCCAGGCCCAGTGCCACGCTGTTGGTGCCGTTGGCAGCGACCAAGTGGGTGCGCACCAGGTCGCCCAGGCCAATAGCAGCGTCGAGCCCCGCGCCGATGGGCGAGGCAGCGCCCCCTGCGGAGATCACGGCCAGCAGGCCCTTGTCACCGCCCAGTGGCAGTTTGATGTTGGCAAGCTGAAAGGCCGCCAGGTAGGCGCGCAGATCGACCAGCGCAGCAATGTCGACGCCGGCATTGAGCAGGCTGTCGCTGCCGGCATTGATTGCCGCGTCGATCAGGTCGATCACCGAGGCATTCACATTGGCCAGGTCATTGGGGGTGAGCAGCGCCAGGTCGTTGACGCCAATGGGCAGGCCCAGCACCTTGAGCAGGCCCGAGGGCGTGATCTTGGCATTGGCGATGCCGTCCTTGTCGAGGATGGTGAGCCGCTGGATATCCAGCCCCACCAGCGCGGTGATGCGGCCCAGCAGGCCGTTGTTGTTGAAGCGCAGCAGCTGCGAGCCGATCGAGAACGCTGCCACCGGCTCGCTGTCCTTGGCGGCGGTCGCAGCCGCTGCCACCAGGCGCGAGCCCACAAAGGGCAACAGCTGCAGCACCTCGCCTTGCAGCTGCACGCGCACTGCGTTCATCGGGCTGCTGCCCAGGCCAAAGCGCAGCGCATCGGCCTTGCTGCTGTCCCAGTGGCCGCAGTCGATGCGGCGCTGCTCATTGTCCAGCGACAGGCGCAGCTGGGTGGTCACGCTTTGGTTGGCTGCCGCCTGGCCGAGCCCGCAGGTGGCCGAGTTGCCATAGGTGATGGCATTGACCGCTTCGAGCGCAGCCACATCGGCGATGCGCTGCAGATCGCGTTTGGCGTAGTACATATAGCCAATCTGCACGGTGCCCAGCAAGGTGACCAGCACCGCGGCGAGCAGCGCAAACTGCAGCAGCACGGCGCCGCGCTGGGCCAAGGGCAGGGCGCGTTGGGGGGATGGGGGGCTACAGGCAGACATGGTGCAGATCCTCCTTACAGCAGCGATGCAAAGTGCACCACGCTTTTTTCATAGAGCTGCCGGGGCTCGGTGACCCACACGCCCTGCGTACCAAACAGCGGCGCGAGCTGGTAGCGCAGCTCAAAGCTGGCGCTGCCGGTGCCCGTGCTGGGGCAGGCCGCTTGCCACTGGATGGGGCTGACCGTGAGCTGGTCGGCCACCGTGCCGGGGACGTCACTGCGCTCCAGGCTGGAGCGCACCGATTGCAGCACCCGCAGCTGGATGGTGGCGCGGTTGGCTGCAGCCTGCGTGGGGTGGCAGGGGTCGCTGACCCCCGCTGCCAGCACGCCCAAAATGGCGCGTGCGCCATCCCCTGCTGCCCGCGTGAGCGACTGCTGCGCCTGGAATGCGCGCCAGTACACCGTCAGGCCCAGCAGCATGACGATCATGAAGACCGCAATCAGCGCGAACTCGATGGCCGCGACGCCACGCTGTGGTCCCAGTGCGCCCGCGCGGCGGCTGGTGCAGCAGTGCTTCATAGCATCCTCCTGTCCACCAACAAGCTGGCCTGGGCCTGCAGGCTGGCCGGCAGTACGAGACCCAGCCCGGGGATCGCCGGCGCAATCGCGCCCTGGCGGTAGTTGGCAATGCGGTAGCTGACCAGCACCAGGCATGGGGTCTCGATATTGCAGTCGAGCGCCGGATTGAGCGCAGTGTCCTGGTTGCAGGCGGTGTCTGCCAGGTGGCAAAGGGTGAAGTCGATATCGCCTTCGGCGGGCCGCAGCTCAGCGGGCAGCCAGCTGAGCGCATTGGCCGTGGTGCGGCGCGCCTGCAAGCTGCGGAAGGCCCAGGTGGGCGGGTTGCTGCCAATGATCGTGGAGCTGGGGTAGCGCAGTGCCGCCCGGGCCCCTTCTTCGACCGCGTACTGCATCGATTGGCGTACCAGGAAGGTAAGGCCATAGCAGACGATGCCATAGAGCAGCACAAAAAACACCGGGAAGATGATCGCCCACTCCAGCGCATACACGCCGCGCTGCTGGCGCGAACGCCTGCAGCGGTGCATGAACGGGGTGGGGTGCGGGCGCATGGCGGGCTCCTGGGCGGCCAGTGTTACTGCTTCACATCCATGCCGGTCTCAAAGCGCTCGGGGATCTTGGTCTCAAAGCTCTTGAGGTAGCGCTGGTAGCTGCGGCTGGCCTGCTCGCCATCAATGGCGCGGGGGTGTACGCCGGGCGATGCGGTCTGCATGGCCAGCAGGCGCTCGGTGGCGTTGCCGATGATGATCGGGCGGCTGCGCCAGATGACGGGGTTCTCCAGCGAAGGATTGCTGTTCTCCGTGGCCAGCGGGATATAGGGCTGCGTGGCGGGCGAGGCGCGCTCGGGGATATCTACCACGGGGGCTTGCCGTGTCATCTCCAGGCTGGGCACCTCGGCTTCGACCGATGCCACGGCGCGGCTGGATTCGGCACGCACGGCGGTGACCGAGAACCCCGCACAAGCAGCAAGGCCCAGCAGCACGGAACGCCAGGTGGGGAGAGAAAGAGGCTGAGACATGGGGGACTCCTGGTGGTGCTAAGGCACGATGGGGCGTGCCGGGGTATCGGTGATGTGCGGGCTGCCGTTGCCGGCGGCTGTACTGCGCAAGGCCGTGGGCACGGCAGGCCCAGGGCCGGCAGCAGGCCCTGCGGATGGCGTTGCAGCCGGCGCTGCGATTGGCTCTGTAGCCGCAGCTGGAAGCGGGCTGGCCGCAAGTGCTGCGCCGTCCACCAAGGGCGCCGCCGCAGCCGGTACTGGCGCTGGCAACTCGCCCCCATTGCGCCGGCGCATGGCGGTCTGCACCGTCTGCAACTGCGCTTGCAGGGTCTGCATCGAGTTCGCATCAATCAGCGCGGGCACATTCTTGGCGGCGGGCTGGCTCAGGCGCTGCAGCAGTTGCGAGGCCTGTGCCTTCTGGCCGCTGGCCATCAGGTAGAGGGCCAGGTTCAGCTGCACCCGGGCATTGCCCGGCGCCAACTGCGCCGCCTGCAACACTGGCAGATGGGCGGCCTCGGTCTGGCCATCGAGCATATGGGCGTAGGCCAGGTCGCTCAGCACATCGGCATCGATGGGGTTGATCTGGCGCGCCATCTCCAGCTGCGCAATGGCGTTGGGGTACTGGGCCTGGCTGGCATACAGCAGGCCCAGGCCGCGCCGCGCACGGGCCACGGTGCTGCTGTCGGGGTCTGCCAGCAGGGCCTGGTAGCCTTGCTCAGCCAATGGGCCCTGGCCGGTATTGCGCAGTGCATCGGCGCGCATCAGCCGGATCTGCGGCTGGCTGCCGTACTGGCGCTCAAAGGCCTGCGTGTGCGCCAGCGACGCATACCACTGGTTGGCCTGCTGCATCTGGCGAATCAGGTTCAGATAGGTTTGCTGCGGGTCGATCTGTGTCAGCTGCGCGGCTTTTTCCATTTGCTGCTGGGCTTGGGCTGCCGTGCTTTGTTCGGCGGCGCCATAGCCTTGCGGGCCTTTGGAGGCGCAGCCGGTCAGCAGCGCAGCGGCCAGTGCGAGTAGCGGCGTTGTCAACGTATAGCGGTATCGGGTGTTGCGGAAGTCGCGGTGCATGCTTATTTCCCTCCCATGGCTGACAGTGAGCGGATCACGGCGGTAAAGCCGGGCCCTGCAGTGATCACGATCAGCGCTGGCAATAGTGTGAGCACCATGACGCCGGTCATCTTGACGGTGATGGCACCGATCTTTTCCTTGAAATTGGCCTGGCGCTTTTCACGCAGGCGCAGGCTGAACTCGCGCAGTGGTTCTTGCACGGCGCCGCCATGCCGGTCCACCTGCACCAGCAGATTGACCACGGCGCTCATGTCGTCGTCCGCGCCCAGCATCGCCAGGCGCTGCAGCGACTGCTCACGCGTACGGCCCGAGCTGTAGAGCCGATTGGCCAGGCCCAACTCGGCGCTCAGCACGCGCAGCACACTGCCAAATTCAGAGGCCAGAATATGCAGGCTCTGGTCAATGCTCAGGCCCACGCCCTGCAGCAGGCGCAGCAGGTCAACAAACAGTGGTAGCTCCTCGACCACTTGCTTGCGCCGGTTATTGGCCTTGGAGCGCAAGTACCACTTGGGCAGCATCAGGCCCAGTCCAAAAGCCACAAAGGCATAGGCCAGGGCCTTGGGGCCCTGCGGCTGCAGGAGCAGCAGCAACAGCGCAGGCAGCACCAGGCACAGAACGGTACGGGAGGCGACAAATACCAAGCCACCGCGCGCCATCTCGATACCAGCCTGCTCCATCAGTTTGCGGTCTTCGTCAGCAAACAATGCCTTGGACAGTCCGCTGTCCAGCCAGGCTGGGCGCTTGAGCCGGTCAATGACATGCTGAGCGGCATCCTGGTCTGCTTGCGATGAGGTGCTGGGTAGCGGCTGAAGACCGGGCATCGGGAATGGCTGTATGACGCCCGCTGCTGCCTCCCGCTGCTGCAGCAGTTGCGCCACGCGATGCTGGGCACGGGCGGCACGGTGTTCGCGGCGCAGCAGCAGCACGGCCAGGAGCCCCAGGCCCAGACCCGCAAGTGCCAGGCTGGCAATCCACAGGGGCTGGCTGTTCATGGCTGGCCTCCCAGGCCGTAAGAGCCCATGCACCCAAGGCCAGCCATAAGCGCTGCGCCTGCCTGTGCAGCAGGTGGAAGGTCGCAAAGCATGGTTTGCATGTTCATCTCTGGTCTCCTTACCTCAGACGTGCCAGGCGATACAGCAAAAACGAGCCAAACACCTCCAGCCCCGCTGCGGCAAAAATCATCTTCTGGCCGGTGCCGTCGTTCCACATGCGCATGAAGTAGCCCTGGTTCAGCAGCATGATCAAGGTGCCGACAATGATGGGCAGCAAGGCCAGCACCCAGGCGGACAGGCGCACCTCGGCCGACAGCGCATGCAGTTCGCGCTCGGCCGATTGGCGGTCGCGGATATAGGCGGACACACGTTCGAGCACCTGGTCCACCCGGCCGCCGTAGCGCGTGCTCATGCGGAAGACGGCCGCGAGCAGCCCGAACTCGGCCAGCTTCCAGGTGCGCTCCAACTGGGTCATCGCCTGGCCCAGGTCGGGCGAGACGCTCAGGGACGCATTGACATGCTGCAAGGCGCTGCCCAGCGGCTCGGGCACATTGCCGCTGGCAAACTGGAAGGCGGCATGGGGCGAGTTGCCGATGGAGATCAGGCGCACCATATTGTCCAGAAAGCCCGGCAGCAGCGAGAGCATCTTGGCGCGGCGCTTGCTCACCCGGTGCCAGATGCCAAACCAGGTCAGCAGCGCATAGACGGCCAGCACCATCAGACCCAGCAAAGCACCTGCTTGCAGTGCCACCAGAAACGCGAGTAACAGCCCGAGCCCGGCGATCATGACCAGGCCGCGCGGGCTGATGCCCCAGGCGCCATAGCCCAGATGGTCATACAGCCATTGCCGCGCTGAGGCCGAGGGCGTGAGCGCAGCAGGCAAGGCTGCAGAAGCTCTGGGGTCGGCTGCCATGCCGGGCATCGGTGCGGCGGCAGAAGGGGCCAGCAGATCGCGCTGGATATCGCGGCTGCGCTGCATATGGCCGGCAATCGATTGCCGGGCCTGCTGCTGGCGCGCACGGGAGAACAGCCACAGCGCCAGGGCCAGCAGCGCGCAGGCGAGGGCGGCGATGACCAGGACGGCGGGGTGGAGGTTCATCGTTGTCCTCCGCTGCTGCCCGCCTGCTGCTGGCCCCGCCACCAGGCCAGCAATTTGGGCGAATGCGGCGAGATGCCCATGGAGACCCACTGGTCCTGTTCCTGGCCGTCGGGGCCGGTCTGGGCCTCGTAGCGGTAGAGCTCCTGGGTGGAGATCATGTTGTCGGTCATGCCAGTCACCTCGGTCAGTGACAGCAGGCGCCGGCGGCCGTTGGAGAGGCGGCCGATCTGCACGATAAAGTCCACCGCATTGGCAATCTGGCGGCGCAGGCTCACTTCGCTGCCCTGAAAGCCGGCAAAGCCGGCCAGCATCTCGGCGCGGTAGAGGCATTCGCGCGGCGAGCTGGCATGGATGGTGCCCATCGAGCCATCGTGGCCGGTGTTCATCGCCTGGAGCAGCTCCAGCACTTCGCCGCTGCGCACTTCGCCGACGATGATGCGGTCGGGCCGCATGCGCAGGCTGTTGACCAGCAGGTCGCGGATGCTCACATGGCCCGAGCCATCGAAGCTGCCCGGGCGGCTCTCCAGCCGCACCACATGGCTGTGGTTCAGGGCCAGCTCGGCGGTGTCCTCGATGGTCACAATGCGCTCGTTGCTCGGGATAAAGCTGGCCAGGGCGTTGAGCAAGGAGGTCTTGCCCGAGCTGGTGCCGCCGCTCACCAGGATGTTGCAGCGTGCCTTGACGGCCATCTCCAGAATGCGGCAGATGTCTTCGCTGAAGCTGCCCAGCTCGACCAGGTCTTTGGGTGTGAGCGGGTCCTTGCGGAACTTTCGGATCGAGACCGTGGGGCCGTCGATGGCCAGCGGGCCGATGATCACATTGATACGGCCGCCATCGGGCAGGCGGGCATCGACCATGGGGCTGGATTCGTCCAGGCGCCGCCCCAGCGGCGCCAGAATGCGCCGCACGATGCGCAGCACATGCTCGTCGTCCTTGAAGTGCGAGGCCTCGCGCTCGAGCATGCCGCCGCGCGAGACATAGATGTCGCGGTAGCCATTGATGAGGATGTCCTCGACGCGCGCATCTTCCAGGAGCGGCTGCAGCGGGCCCAGGCCGGTGAGCTCACGGCTGAGCGCCTCGGCCACCTGGCGGGCTTCCTGCTCATTGACCGGTACCGCATGCAGGCGGATAAAACTGTCGAGCTCGAGCTTCACAAACTGCGCAATCGCCGCCTGGGACCAGCGGCCAAACTCCGCCCCCAGCTCCTCGATGCGGCTGAGCAGGTGCTCATAGGCATGGTTCTTGAGATCGGCAAGCAGCTGGGCATGCTGCAGGTTCTCGCTGGCAGCGGCGGCGGAGGTGGTGTAGTCCGTGGTCGTCATGGTGGTTTTCAGTGTCCGCGCAGGCGCTGGAGAAGGTGTTGCAAGGGACCGACCGCGCCGCTGCGGTGGCCCACACGCTGTGGATGGTGCGCGGCCAGCAGCTGGTCGGCGAGCTGGCCGACCGCCTTCACATAGGGCTCGCTGCGGCGCTGCGCCTGCAGCAGCAGGCCCCGGTTGACCTCCTGCATCAGTGGCCGGCGGCGCTCGGGAATGCTGCCAAGCAAGGGCAGTTGCAGCTGCGCCGCCATGTGGCTGGCCGCCAGCTCCAGCCGGCTGTCATGGCGGTTCACGATCAGCTCGATGCGCTCGGGCGCGATGCCGATGGCCTGCAGTTGCTGCATGAGCTCGGCCGTCCAGACCACGCTGGCCACGCTCTGGTCGCAGACCAGCCAGATCTGGCTGGCCTGGGGCAGCACCTCGGCCATCACCGGCAGGGGCGTGTCGGCGCCCAGGTCCAGCACCAGGTGCTCAAAATACTGGCCCAGGCGCTGGACCAGCGCGTCGATCTCTCCGGCCGCTGGCAGCGCGGCATGGCGGGGCATGGTCAGCAGCCGCAGGCCGCTGGGGTGGCGCGACAGTGCGCTGGCCGCCATGCGCTTGTCCAGGCGCCGCTGCTGGCTGAGCG
>NZ_KE148592.1:564-20331 GCF_000410635.1 Comamonas sp. B-9 | reverse complement strand
AGCAGCGCGGAGCGCGCCAAGGCGGCGATGCGCGGCGGGCCGTCGATGACGACGTGATCGGCCCGCCTGGCGAGTTCTGGCGCCTCCTGATGCAATGTTTCGCGAGCGAGGCCCACGGCGCTGAACAGCCGTGGCAAACCTTGCTGGCTGCGGCGCTGCGTCCAGTCCAGCGCGGAGCCTTGCGGGTCGGCGTCCAGCAGTACGACGTGCTGGCCGCGCATCGCCAGCTCACCGGCGATGTGGGTGGCGAGCGTGGTCTTGCCCACGCCGCCTTTCTGGTTGAGCAGCGCGACGATCATGGCCTGACCCTCCACGTTGGAAAGCCCGGCTGTTGCTGCTGTGCGTGGTGCCGCTCGGCGGTTTTCCACCGGCGTGCGGCGCTTCTACTATCAGTTAGATGATTTAAGTTAGGGAAGTTAGAGGGGCCGCAAACCCGCACCGTTATTGGGTTTGCTGGCGATTCGTACTCCTGATAGCACGATAGCCGTACTCCCGATAGCACGATACGCCGTACTCCTGATAGCACGAGCCCATCCACAAGCTGCGCACCGTTTATCCCCGTGCCGTGAACGGCACGGGCCGGAAGGTCAGCAGCTCGGCGCCGTTGTCCGGCATTCGCTCGATGCCCAGGACGTAGCCGGGCATCGACTGCCGAGCGACTAGCGCGCGCAGGTCGTAGGCGAAGTCCGAGAAGCGCGTGGCGCTGCCCGATTTCCGATACAGGTGCCGAAAATCGAATTGCCAGCCGCCCGGTTGGCGCCCGCCGTGCTTGCGCACCAGCCGGTACAGCCATCGCTCGATCCCGCCCGTGAGCCGGAAATACGCCGGGTCGATGGTCAGTACCAGGGCGGCATCCATGACGCCCGCGTAAAACCAGTCCGGCAGGATCAGCTCCAGCCCCAAGGGCGTGCCCTTGGCATCGGCCAGTTCCTTCCATTCGTTGATCCACGAGAAGCGGTGCAGCCGTCTTCCCGTGGTCTCCCGGATGGACGTGGCCACCGTGGTGGATTGCAGGCGATCCAAGGCCGCTTTGAGACGTTGGTAGTCGCGCAGCGACGTACCGCGCCCGATGAAGCGCAGGATCTCGTAAGGCGTGGCCTGCATCAGCCGCGACGGGCGCAAGCCCGCATCGCGCGCTTCCACGATCTGACTGGCCGCCCAGATCAGGATGTCCGCATCCCAAATCGTGGCGATGCCGTGCTCCTGCGCGCCCTCCACGCGGATCGTGATGCCGCTGGCCCGGAAGTCGATCGGCGCGACGCGCCGCGACTTCGCCAGCGAGAAGAACGGAAAGGCCATCAAGTCCTGGCTGTCGCGCGGCGCCATGTCGCCCGGCAAGGCGCGAAACAGATCGAGCTGTTCGCGCTCTGGCACGGGCCGCTGCCGGGACGGCAGCGCAGTGCTGGACATGGCGATGGCCTGCCGCGTGCCGCCGATCAGCGCGCACGGCTGTCGGCCGAGTGGTGCTCGGCGTATTCGGGATCGGAAGTCGTCTCGAAGCTGCGGTCGGCGGCCCAGGCGTCGAGGTCGGCCACGGCGTACATGACGCGCCGGCCGAACTTGCGAAAACGCGGGCCACCGCCGAGTACGCGCTGTTTTTCCAGCGTGCGCGGCGACAGCCGCAGGTAGTCGGCGGCCTCGTCGTTGGTCAGATAACGCTGCGGCTGCGCAGCAGTGGTCGGGGCAGTGGCGGGTGCGGCAGAAGGCCGCAAGGGAGCGGGACGCATAGTGAGAACCTCCGTAGCTTTCAAAGCTCCGGCCGCACAGCGCAACCGGATGGAGGCAGTCTCAGAAAACGAAGCCCTCTTGCTCAGGGTCGTTTTGCGTGGCCATCAAAACGACCCTTCTCAAGCGGCGCAAGCTGTGCTAGGCGGCGATAGCCGCCGCGCATCAGCGCATCGCCGCGCCGCACCAGGCGGCGTACCTTGGAGCGCAGGCCGCCGTCGCTGTACCAACCGGCCGTGGCGTCTACGCCGAACAATCCTTCGGCCACGTCGCGCAAGGACGCGCCCGCCAGGGTCGCGTCGAGCGCCTGCAGGGTGTGCAGCTCCAGTAACGCAGCAGGCGTCGGCCTGGGCCTGGTTCGCGCGGCGCTGGGCGCGTGATCGAGCACAGGCGCGGCAGCGTCGCCGCGATGGGCATAGGCGACAGCCATGCCGTCTTCCAGGCCAAAGGCCAGCGCGTAACGCTGGCAATGGCCGGGGCTGCGCGCGATCAATGCCAGCCGCTTGCCATCGTGGAGCAGGTGCTTGTGGCCGGGAATGTTCCAGAAGTCGAATCTGGCCGCGTCAGGCGGCGGATCAGCATCGGGATAGAGTTGCACCACGGCCGCATGGCCGGGCAGCCAGGCCGGATGCGCGTCACGCGCATCCAGCGCCGGGTCTTCCAGCAGGCGCAGGCCCCAGCGATACGCAGCATCGGGGCGGCGCGCACGGCGCACCCAGTCAAGCCGGTAATCAGGATGCCTACGCAAGTACTCCCAGGCCAGCGCCAGCGCATCCAGCCACAAGATGTAGAGGTAAGCCGCCGTGGGATACCAGTGAGCGACGTGATGAGGATTGACCATGACCGTAGCTCCTGTCGAACAGCAGGAACGTCGCCACGGCGTCAGACATGCAGGAGCCTTAAATCAAGGTAGAAATCCGGTTAAGCTGTATCTGTTGGTGTCAAGGCTAATTGGCTCCGGCGTATTGCGAAATCCGTCCGAATGCGACGGCCGCCCGACTTAGAAATGTCATGCGGCACGGAATACCGTGCCGCAACTCCCGCAAAGGATCGTGGCTGTTTTTCGCATGAGGGCACTGCTTCGGTGCAAGAGTGCGGATTCAGACTTTGCGGGTCTGGAGCAAGACCGAAATAGCCTTAATACGCCCGGCTTGGGTGCGAATGGCTCAATCGACGACAGAGCGGTTTTCCTGCGCCAGCCGCAGGTATTCCGACAGCGGGCGCACCGCCTGGAAGTACAAATCCCGCGCTACGGGCTGCTTGTTCGGGCCGACGATGGAGGCCAGGTCGGACAGCTTGATGTGACCCAGCTCGGGCATACCGATGCCCACGTCCATGACGCCCCAAGCTGTATCGCCGTCGGCAGGATCGAGCGATGCCAGCAGCCAGATCGCGTGGGCGTCGGGAGTGAATAGCCGCACGACCGGCAACGGGTCGTATGGTTCACCGGCGGCGACCCGCCGCCCGTTCTCCAGCAGCGCGGCGCGCTGCTCCTCGGTGACGAGGGGAGCCTTCATCGAGGTGCTCCTGTTCCAACATGGCATGTCGGTTTTGCGTTTCCACGCGAAAGCGTGGATGCGTATTCCACGAAAGCCGTGGAAACACGAAAGCGCAAAAGCTCAATTGTAGAAATCTGCAAAGGCACGTTGGCGGTTTCCCGGTTTCACCGGAATCCGCAGAAGCGGATTTCCGTAAAAGAACGAAAAAGGGCCAAAAGCATGAATGAGTTAAAGATAACGTGGTTTTAATTGTGCTGCGAATTGACGCTTCTGTCCATGCAGAAGCGACCCATTCAGCGTGGCCGACCAGCCGGCGCCACCACCTTCGACGCCGAGTTGGCGCAAGCCTTCGGCGCGGCGGTGCGCGCGTTGCGGACGGAGCGCGGCATCGCGCAGGAGTCGCTGGCGAACCTCGCCGGCATCGAGCGTTCGCACATGGGCAAGGTCGAGCGTGGCGAGCACATGCCCACGCTGGCGATCATCTTCAAGATCGCCAGTGCGCTCGAATGCAGCACGGCAGTGCTGATGAGCAGGACAGAAGAGCTACTGGCAGTAGCCAGGTCGTAGTCGCCGAAGCGCTGCGTTTCGGTCGGGAGGATTCATGAAAACATGTTGGCTTTGCCCCAATCCCTTGGAGGGCGATCACCGAACGGGTGAGCACATCATTCCCAGCTCAATAGGTGGGCGCAAGGAAGTCCACGACTTCATCTGCAGGAGCTGCAATAGCACGCGGGGCGTTGCATGGGAGGCGGAACTCGCAAAGCAGTTCCTCTGGTTTTCGAGTGCAGCCGGAGTCAAACGCGGGCGAGGCGGCACGCATCCAGACTTCAAAGTGCAAACTGCGTCAGGAGAAAAGCTACGGCTTCGGGCTGACTCTGTATTGGTGCTTGATGGGCATGATATATCGACCCAAGAGTCAGACAACAGGATAGAAGTCGCCATTCGAGCAAATGATTCAAGAACTATAAAGAACTTGCTCAAAAAGATTGCTGTCGATCACCCGGAATTCGATTTCAAGAACGCCACCACCCGCTCGGAGCAAGTAGACAATTACTTGGACGAACCGCTCTGCATGAATTTCCGCTATGGCGGCCCGGCAGCCGGAAGGTCTATGGTCAAGTCGTGCCTGGCCCTCTTGTCGGAGGTTGATCATATTGAAAAAAGCAACTGCGCTCGGGCACTGGCTTACCTCTTAGACCCGAGCCCTGAGGCTCCAAACCCCTTTTACTTTTTCTTCGATGCGGATCTGATTGAGAACCGACCGCAGGATCACCTTTTCCACTGTGTTTCCGTGGTTGCTCAGCCACAGGAAGGTCGAATCCTCGGATATGTAGAACTCTTCAATTTTGCAAGGCTCCTTATCCTTATCAGCGATGAGTACAGCGGCCCGGCTTTTCAAGAGACCTATGCCATTGATCCCGTCGAGGGGAAAACGCTGGATTTATCCGTTGATTTCAGCCTCGTAGGCCGCTTGGATGACTTGCCAAAAATAGCGAGCGAGGCACCAAAGATGTACCTTGAGGCTTTTCAGCACACCGGGAAGATCGTTCAGGCTCTTAACGATGATCGAGTCAGAACGCTGGCCATATCGAGGGCCAGTGAGGGTGCGTTAAAAACACTGGGCTTAGCCCCGTCGGCGGAAGAGGTACCCCCCGAATTGAAAGACGAATGGATTCGCCTATTCATGCTGAATCTCAAGCCATACATCGAATCAACAATTAAAAGGGCAGCGCCATAACGCAGCTCGCTCCCCCGGGAGCAAGCGAAGCGCGCAGCGCCGCAGGCGCGAAGGCGTGAGGGATTGAAGCCGAATGGCCGTGACGGCAACGACGGCGCGGGGCGTAGCCCGTAAAGCCCGGCGGCGCATCGCGCCGACACGCCATGCCCTGGCCGTAACCGCAGACACTGCTCCCAGTCTGGAAGACGTAACCTGCAATGGACGCTGCCTGCCGCTGCCTCGTTCGGGACGAACGAACAGCGCAGCGCCCCGCCATGTGACGGGGCGCAGTGGGCGGCTGTCAGGCCGCCTGGGGCTTGCTGCGCGACCAGATCAGGTCGTGCGTGCCGTCCTCGCCTTCGATTAGGCGGGCGTAGACCGTGGCCGGGAACGAAGGATCGTCGAGGGTCACGGAGATGTACTCCCGCCCGGCCTCGCTGGTCTTCTTCCACGCCGCGCCGATGTCATGGCTGGCTGCCTGCAGGCGGAAGTCCGGGGCCTTCTCGTTGTCCCCCTTGTCGTTGGGCACCAGCTTGACCTTGACGTTGAGCGTCAGGGTGCGAAGCGTGCCGGTGAAGCCGTCTTTGTCTGCGGTGAAGCTGCCGATGTTGGCCATGATGAAACTCCTTTTGGTGGAACAAGGTTCGCGCCCATCGCGTCCTTGTTGTGATCCGGCCGGCGGGGGACGGGCGGGCCGCACCGCTTGCGGTCGAAACGCAGTGGAGAGCCGGAAGGCGAAAAGAATTTGGCCCGCGAGGAATCTGCGCAGCAGAGGGGAAATTGTTTTCGCTGGACGGTTGCAGCCATGAAGCCCGAGGCGCAGCCGCGCCACCGCCAGGATTCACAACAACACAAGGACGCCTTGGGCCGAACCACCCCCAATTCGAAGGGAGACAGGGCCGACTCGGCATCCCCGCCCGAAGGCTGTTCCGGCTCGCCCTCTGACGCGGGCCAGGTCAACACCCCAACGACAGGCGAGAACGCCCCTGCCGCACCTTGCGGCGCCGCTCTTGAGGCGTGGCGTGGAAGCTCCATGGCGATGTCGGGCGGGATGCCCGTGAACCGTCCTTCGTGACGTGATGGGCGAGAACCGTCAGCGTTGAGGACGGCACGCATCTGCACAACCTGCCGCAGCAAGCATCAGCGTGTTCGCCAACGCACCGTCCATTGCGAAGAGGCGCTGATCGTGCCGATCCGGCGCAGCCGGTTCGGCAGCATCGAGGGGCGCCAAGCTGCGCGCGGCGGGGATAGCCCGTAGGGCTTTCCCCTAGAGGCAAGCGCAGCGCGCAGCACCGCAGGCGCGAAGGCGTGAGGGATTGAAGCCGAATGGCCGTGACGGCGAAGTCGGCACGGGGCGCAGCCCGAAAGCCCGGTGGCGCATCGCGCCTACACGCACAGGCCCATATCACCTACTTCCCACTATAAACAAGCTACGCTCTACCCTGCTTACACCTCTCAGAACCAGATTCATATGACCCAAGATGAGTTCATCGACACATTGGAGCGGTATTCAGCCGCCCTGAGCGCAATGCTTGGGCGATTTACCAAGTCTCACAGTGGCATCTATATGGCCCAAGGAGATGAAGGCAGGTATAGGGAAATCGGGGTCGAACTCATCGACCTTTTTCGGGATGAAGTCGTTGACGGATTGCATCATGCGAAGATCGTCGCAGACTACTTCAACGACAGCACCAATACCTATATCGGCACGCCGTCATACCGGGGCGTGGAAAATGTCAGAGGAGTAGTCAACGCCATGCTTGCACGGGTAAGGAGAAGTCCTGCCTGCCTTAGAAGCGCCCAACTTTCTCCGGGGAAAGTCACAGCACCCGAAAGGGTCGAAGCGCTCTATCGGATAGGAGAGCGCTTTCATCAGGTCGCAAAGCAACTACGTGTTCGGCGTCAAGACCGACCGACTCTGGACATCGGTGATGAATACGACGTGCAGGATCTGTTCCACGCGCTCTTGAGAATCCCCTTCGACGATGTGCGACCGGAAGAATGGACGCCCAGCTACGCTGGCGGCGCGTCCAGAATGGACTTCTTGCTTCCCGAGATTGAAGCCGTGGTGGAGATTAAGAAATCACGGCCAGGACTCGGTGCCAGAGAGTTGGGCGAGCAACTCATCGTAGATATTGCGAAATACAAGAGGCACCCAAACTGCCGCACGCTTTTCTGCTTCGTATATGACCCGGATGGCCGAATCCATAACCCGCGCGGAATCGAAAACGACCTGAATGCAGAGCAGGACGAACTCAAGGTCAGAGTCTTGATCGCGCCATGAAGCATCCTCACCGGGCGCGGCCACTGCCGCGCCCGGATTTTGCGTTTCACCGCGCCCAGGACGGAACGACCTGGGCGCGGTGCTGAACGCGGTTATTCCTTCGTCTCGATGATCCACCACACGGCGCGCGCCAAAGCGCGGCCCGTGATGGGATGAATGTCGGTGAGGTCTGCGCGGGCCGTCCAGCCCGAGGGCGGGCGGTAGCCGCGCACATCGCCCTCGCCGTGCCAGCTGCGGGCGCGCACCGTGCTGGGGGCGTAGATCGCCGCCATGCGCGGGCGGCTGGTGGTGGTACGGGTCATAGGGAGTCTCCTTCCAGCAATGCGCCCCGGTCGGAACCGGGGCGCTTACCTGTGATGCAGGGTCAAGCGGCCAGCGCCTCGGCGGGCTCATCCGCCATTGACTCGGCATCCTCCGGCGCGTCCTGCTCCGGTCCTGCCTCCTGCGCGCTTTCCTTCACTGCCTGCTGCGGGCCTTCGGCCTTGAAGATGGCGGGCATCCAGCCCGTACCGTTCACCAGCCGCTCGGCCTCGCTGGCAATGTCAGCCTTCTTGAGCTTCGCCAGCCGGGTTACGTGCTGCGGCGCGTACTCGCCCACCGCATCCAGAGTCATGGCCTTGGAAACGTGCTTGAAGTAGCCCTCTGCGGTCGGCTGCCACCATGCGGCCATGTCGAGGCCCGCGGCCTGCGCCAGTTCCTCGCCGGGCTGGTGCGGCACGGCGCGAGGCGTCACCACGTCCACCGTGGAAGCCACGCACACGGCTAGCAGCCGTACCAGTTCGTCTTGCGGCTTCGCCAGCAGCGCAGCGAACAGTTCGGCGCTGTCCTCCGGCAAGGCTTCGCCCGCCGCCTGTTGCAGTTCGCGCAGCGCCACAGCGGCGAGCGATTCCGGCCAGTCCGGGGCCATGCCTTCCAGCCGATCTTGCACTTTCAGGCCCACGCCCAGCGGCAGAGAATCACGGCTGCGACCGTAGCGGCTTTCCTGCAAGACGGTCTGCACCATGCCATGCACCACAGCGGCCAGCGCCACCTGCGGATGCCGGGCTACCTCGATTTGCAGCGCAGCGGTGCGGTGAGCGCTCAGGCGCTGGGCCAGCCGGTCGGAAATCGCTGCGGCCTTGGGCTGCTCGTCTTCCTCGCCTTCGTCATCGTTCGCGGTGTCCGGGTCGCTGAAGCCTTGGCGCAGCTTCTCCAGCGTGCGCAGCGCCTTTGCTTCGGCCTCGCGCAGCAGCCCTCGATGAATCACGGCCTCGCCGTTGCGGTCGATGGTCACGATGGCACCGGCTGCGGCCTTCACGTTCGCGCCGTAGTCCTGCAAACCATCTTCCAACGCCTGCAACTGCTCGCCCAGGGTTTCGCCTTCCTCCTGCAAGGCATCGGCCTTTTCCTCGTCGTCGGCGTCCATCGCGGCGTCCACGGCTTCACCGATGGCCCGCATTTTCTCTTGCAGCTTTTCGATGCGCTGCGCTTCGCGCTTGTTCGGCTCGCGCCGTTCCCTCGGCGCACGCTGGAAGGCGTGCAGGTCGGCATGGGTCACGCCCGGCGTGGCATCCACCCACGCCCAACCCTCGGCGCGGATAGCGGCGGCAATACCTGCCAGCTTGTCTTGCGCCAGCCGTTCCAGCAGCGCGGCATCGTTGAGGTACACGCCCGCATCGCCTTCCGCGAACAGGTCACGGCGGATGCCACCGCCTGCGGCTTCGTAGGTGTCCAGTCCGACGAAGCGCACCAGCGGATGCCGGTAAGCGTCGATTTCCCTTTCGGTCAGGCGTTCGCGCAAGTGCGAGGGATGCCGCTGCCACTGTGGGGCATCGTAGAACGCGGCTTCCTGCATGGTGTGGTCGTCGGTGATGGCAAGGGCCATCAACTGGTCAAGGCTCACGGCATCGGCGCGATAGTCGGCCATGAGGCGGGGCGAGACGTTCGCCAGCTTCAAGCGGCGCTGCACCACCAGCGGCGTAACGGACAAATCCGCCGCAATGTCCTCGATGGGTCGGCCTTCGGCCACCAGCGCGGCGAATGCCTCGAACTGGTCTGCCGGGTGCATGGCTTCGCGCTGCACGTTCTCGGTCAGGCTGGCCGTGCGGGCCTTGCCATCGGCCACCTGCAAGCAAGGCACGTCCCAATCCTTGGCGATGCGGTGCTTTTTTGCCAGCAGCTTCAACGCGGCGAGGCGACGGCCACCGGCCACGACTTCGTAATGCTCGCCATCGGCGGATGCAATCACGATGAGGTTTTGCAGCAGGCCCACGCGCTGGATGCTCGCGGCCAGTTCAGGGATGGACATGCGCGGGGTCTTGCGCACGTTGCGGCCCGTGGGGCGCAGCACCAGCCGCGACAGCGGCACCAGGATCATGTGCTTGCTCGGGTCGGCGGCTTGCAGCACGTTCGCGGCGCTGCTGGCTGCGGTGTTGACGGCGTGGGCTTCGGTGTAGGTGATAGCGTTCATGATGTATCTCCAATCGAGTGAAACAAGGGAATGGAGGGGAAACGGCCCCTCCGGGGGGGGAACGGTCAAGCCTTGAGAGCGCGCATGCCATCGGCCAGCAGCCACAGGGCGCGGTTCAGGCGAATGTCGGAATCAATGCCCTGCACGGGGCGGGTACTCTGGCGGCGTCCATTGCTGCTGCGGCCATGCAATCCGCCCTTGGTCAAGTTCTCCTGCGTGCGGTTGAACACGCTCCACAGGTCAGGGCGGCGGTCATCGAACCGGCGCGGCATCAGGATTTGCGATTCGGTGATGGGCGCGGGCTTGTCCGGGTCGTCGTACTTCAACGCCAGCGCAGCACGGGCGAACACGTCGGATTCGCCATCGTCCAACGTGATGCTGCGCATCAGGTCGCGCGATTCCTTCACGCGCTCGAAACCGCTCAACACCTCGAAAGCGCCTTCGATGACGGAACCGGCCACGTCGCCTTTGTGGGGTACGCGCACGTCCGCCACGGTGTCGCCGCAGACAAGGCCATTGCTGCAAACGAAACGGAACATCCCGGCCAGCATCTGATAGCTGCTGGTGCCGTCGTGCGAGTTCAGCAGCACGATTTCGTTCGCCTCCGCGCCGTTGATCTGGCTGGCGTGGCGCAGGCGCAGCATGTGTTTCGTGTGCTCGCGCTTGCCTTCATCGCGCACGCGGGTCTGCGTCACCATGAAGGGTTGAAACCCCTCCTTGCGAAGCTCGGTCAGTACGGCGGCCGTGGGGATATAGGCGTACCGCTCGGAACGGCTTTGGTGCGGGGCATCCGCGAAGATGGACGGGGCCACCCTGCGAATCTGGTCATCGGACAGCGGGTAGTCGCTGCGCAGTGCTGGGGAGTGGGAGGCAAAACGGGTTGCAAGCATGTCGTTCTCCTGAACAAAAAGGCTGTTGAAGAAAACCGCACACCGGATTCCTAGATTCGGAGCCCAGCCTTTCGGCTGTTCGGTGCGGTCGGCACGAGGAACCCGGTTGGCCCTGTTGCCACCGTCTTTCCTGAGTTCATCGCCCGCGACGAAAGGGAGCCCGTGGACGGGGGCCGTCAAGGAGACAAGCGCAGGGTTGGTGCGGCCCGCAGGCGCAGCCGAGGACACGGCCCTGCGCGCCTTGACCGCACACGGACGCGGGCTACAGTCGCGGACAAGGTGATGGAGTCAGGAAAGACGGCTGGACATGGCAACGGCCCTCCCTCTGTGCCGAACCGCACGGCAAGCGCAAGCGCGCAGGCCCGAAGCTGGAAGCCGGGCCGGAGGCGTCAGGGATGCGGAAGGCTGGCGAATGCCAGTCCCGTTAGGGATGAGCGAACAGCGAACCTGAAGCAGCGTGGTCCGCGAAGCGGAGACGCAAGGATGTCTCCAAATGTTAAGAATTTCTGATAAATTGCATGTTTGGTATGGGTAGATGACCAAAAATCATCTGGTTTACCTTGACGCAAAATATTGCTAATACACAAAAGTAGTGTGAGGAAAAATTAAAATCCACACATCATTTAACTCTAAATTTAAAAATTAAGACGGGGTGTCGATGAGCATTCTTAGTGAAAAAGAAGCAGAAGGTCTCACCATTGAGCGAATGATCTTCCACGTTGTCGATCCTGCGTCGGAATCCCCCGTTTTTTTAGCAGAAGTTAAACCACCGCAATGCGTGGATTTCTTCGTTGAGCGAGTTAAAGAGACTCTTCGTGGAGCCGCCTATGAGTTTCTTCCTGGCGCAGGAATTCCAAGCCTCCTTTATCGAGCTTTGCCTAGCCAAAAAGCAAAAGATGGATTTATAAAAGCCTCGCACGATCTGGCAGCTAGATTCAAAGAGAAAGTAAAGCAGGACAAACGACTTGCGCCCGGCGTTCTGATGCTCTTTGTCCTCAAAACGGAAGGGGATACTCGATTTGTTGCCGTCATCAAATACGAGCATCAGCAGGTCGTATCTTATTCCTACATTAAAGATGCAGAAGGTAATCTGATCTTAGATGGGGATGGAAACCCTGTTCCTGATTTGCAGACGCTTGTCGAAACATTTACGAAGGATCGTAAGGCCATGCAAAAATCTGCCGTCATACGATTTCATAAAAATGAAAATATCGAATCAGGCGGGGACTTTCAATCATCAATCGTGGTAATTGACCATTCGTCCGGGCGCTATCGCGATGCCACTCAGCATTTTGCCAATTTCCTGGATATACGCCGTGCGCTTGAGCCGGTCGAGCTGACCAAGCGCCTCGAAGATGCGGCAGTCGAGTCAATCAAGGCGCACAAAAGTGAGGTTCCTCCCGAAGTTGCGAAAGCGCCTAAGCGGTTCGTACGTGCAGCCATGTCAAGGCTTGAAGGTTTTGACTTTGAAAAGCCAGAGGAGTTTCTTGGTGCCGTATTGCAAGGTGTGGCTCCAGAGGCTGCAATTTTAAAAACCTTCAAGAGCAAACTCGCCAATAAGAACATAAGCACAGAAGCATTCAAATTTGAGGGGGCTACTCCACCACCAGCTGAGTACCGGCGGGTTGTCACAAATGAAGGGATAACTCTCTTATTTAGCGCCGGGCACGAAGAAAACAAGAATGTAGAGATAAAAACAGAGGGAAATGGAGGCGTTGAAATAACCATACGATCCACCGGCTTGGAACGGAACGATGAACTCGAAAAAATGCCTCGCATCCCTGATTGATGCTTTAGGAGAGCATGTCAACATCCGCGAAACCATCGATCAAATCGACATTTCCGGGCATGTCTCTTCTGAAAAATCGGGCGATTTCAAGCGAGCCTTCGATGATTTCTCAGGAAAGAAATCGGAAGCTTGGTCGATTTCCATCCGTGATGGCGAGTTTTCCGAGATCTCAATAGATGCTGTTGCAAATGAGGATGTCACCCTTGTAATCAAGAAGCCAGTAGGCGGAAGGGTTTTCTTTGCGTCGCAAGCAGGATTTTCAGCGGCCTTGGAGGACAAGGCATTGACCTTAGCCAGCGAGCTATTGGTACTAAATTTTTTTACTGGATTCAAGACCAAGGGGTTTTCTGTCCTTTCTTGGGATGGCGAGCCATTACCTGGCTTGCCACCCTTGGAACCCAATTCAGATGCAATCGACCCCAGAAAAGGTGTAGTGCGCGATTTGACCGGCGCCACTGTTCCGGCAGACCCTTATCGCTGGATATTAATAGGCGATGATGGCAGTGGTGAACCGTGGAATATATGGAAGGCGCTGGCAGCTAAAAATCTGGCAACGCTACTTGTTTCAGATGTGTGGAAAGAAGATACAATAAAGGTATCTCTCAATGGCGCAAGAAAACGTACTTTCTATCTTGGGGAAAAGTGCCAGGATGACAACGCCTATGCAAAAATATGCCAGGCAGCCGACTGGATACTCGTAAAGCAGGACACAGAAGCCCGGCATGAAGTTCTTGTGCGGCGTCTTTCTGCGATTGTCAGGGACTCTCAATCCAATGGGAACTTGGAGTGGCTAACCGTATTACCCGAATCTCTGCAGGAAGCGCTTGATGGGGCTCGGCTTGATCATCGCGCCTATGTGAGATCAAAGTCAGCAGAAACAGTAAAAGCTATGGCCGACCTTAGGAAGGCGGTTGGAGAAGATGTTTCGCGTATCGTGGATCGTGTTCATCGACTTTCTACGGGTTTTGTGATAGGTCTCGCAGCATTGGCAACGGGGCTAGGCGTGCGCCTGACATTGCTGTCCTCTCAGAAAAACACCTGGGCAGTTGCCGGGATAATATTCTGCTTTGTTTTATTGGCCATTACATGGGCTAGCATAATTATTCAACGTCATGTTAGCTCTAAGTCATTGGTAAATGAGCTGCTCAACATGAGACGTTGGCATAAGAATATTCATATAGCGCTAACCCGCTCAGACTATCGAGAGCTGGCATTGCATCCAGTTTTGGATGCCATTCGTTTGTACAAGAAAACAGCAAAAATCACCATTAAGGGAATGATTGCTGCCTCATTTATTTTTATCGCTCTGTTTGTTGTTGCTCCATTTTTTCACCCAGGCAATAAATCTGTTGGAGTTGGCGATGAAAATGAAAGTGCGCAACCATCATCTGCCGCCATTGTTGATCAATCGATTTTAAAATCTAGCCCCCTGCCGAAAGATGGCGTAACTGTTGAAATTGCTCCATCCAAAAAGCAAGAATCAAATCCTAAAAATGACAAAACCGTACAAGATACGAGTCCTCTTAATGATGTGAAGAACAACTCTTCGCAGCAGGAGCTTGAGGTTGGAGAAAAGCAGTCGAAGCCAGCTCACAGCAAGCCTCGTTCGGCAAACGACACAGTTGCTGCCCCAGCCACGAAGATGTGATCCAGTGCTGTGCGAACGCCAACTGTCGGGCGCTTTCTTGATTCGCTGGTTCAGCAATATGTCGGCACTGTCCAACTCAGGATTCCTGCTCAGGTGGTTGTGCGCTTGAATGACCGCCGCCGCATTGAGCCGCAGCACCTCCTTGACCACTTCACGCGGATACACCCATGCTCGATGGCATGACGTAGGCTTCCTGAATCTGGTCAGCCGTCGCGCCGACAGTTCTGGCCTTGGGAATCGGGCTCTATCAGTGCAGCACCGAACGATGAAAAGGACGGTTGCGTCATGGTCGTGCTCCGGTTATTCGGGCGGAATTGCCCAGAACCGTGGCCAGTACGGCGCAGCGTAAGCAATCAGCTATTCGGCTACCTGATGATTTTTGGCATCGCGTGGTTACGACTCTGCGGCCGACGTTTCATGATCGCGGCGTAAATCGGACACCACTGCGATCAGCCGGTTGATCGGCTCGGCCAATCGCTTGGGCAGCACACGGTGTTGGGTATGGATACCCTGCTCGGCAATCCAGCGATGGGCGATCCAGACATCCTCCTCTGGATCGTTGTTGTTCACGCCGTTGCAATACTTGTAGCCGACAAGTGCATCGGCATGGGAAAGCAGCAGTCGCGCCATCGTCATATGAAAACGATGGGCCTGAAGATCCGCAGTGTTTCGAGGGCGAGGAAGAGTCAAACGCAGGCACCGCTGGCTATTGAAGTCCTTCCAATCAGGCCCGGCAACTTCCCCTGCGCGCTCCAGCATCTTGCGTGATTGTTCACTTTTTCCGTTGACCAACGCGACCGCAACAGCTCCCTTCGGGTATTCCAGCCTTTCCGCCAGCAAGTTCATCCAGTGCGCCAGCTTTTGCAAGGTTGCATCATCTGCGAACACTAGGAACTGGTGACGTTGCTCGTCATCGAGGAATGCTGGCAACTGGGCGTAGAGGGGGTACAGCAGGTCATGGAGATAGATGTACGTTTGCCGGCGCCCTTGTTCGTGGCTGCGCGTGGTGGCGGTCAATGCCTGCTGCGCCCATTCTGGCGTCAACTCGTCGATCGACATTTCCGTGATGTCGATGGAGATGAGCGGGAACCCCAGCGACTTACCGATCAGTGCCTTACGTCCGTCGAAGGCATGGCCAAGCTCGATTTCCACGCCACCCAAAACCATTGGCTCCGCTTGGACAGGCGGCCCAAGCACCGCAACATCGAGCCGGAATCGGCTGCCGAAGGGTGTATCCAATGGATGCTCGGTCGCTACACGATCAGCGCCGAGCAATAGGTTACCTTCCAGCGGGTAGTCTGATGCATCCGCATCCTTGAACCACCACGGCATGGCAAGCCGGGCATCCAGACGCCGACCAAGCTCTGCCGCGATCAACTCTTTTGCGCGCCGATGCTCTTGGCTTTCCTGTACGGCCCGCTGCCGGTTGGTTTCTTCGTCATCAAAGTGCGCCCTGAGGTCGTAGATGCGATCAACGGGCAATTGCCGGAAATGGGAGCGCCGACGCAGCTTTCCATCTTCAAAGATAGGGCTGACCCACGTCACCATTTGCCGCAAAGCATCGGGAGACACCAACGGCCATAACTTGCGCGCATGTTCCCGGCTGCGAACATCGCGCGCCACAATCCGGGTCTGAAACAGGCCCTTGCGGGAGAAAACGACTACGGCTTCATCCATGCGTGGCAGTCACCAGTGCGGGGCACTAGATGATGGCTTGCAAGCCCTTGTCGGCGATGATGTTCAGCAGTTTGAGCGCCGGGCCGGCCGGGTGGGTATCGCCTTGCTCCCATTTGCGCACCGTCGAAGCTGTCGTGTGCAGATGCAGCGCAAACACCGGCTGGCTGAACTTCAGTTCTTCGCGCAGGTGTTTGATGTCGGCAGCACTGAACTCCCGCACTGGCGGCGGGCAGATGGCATCGAACTCGCGCATCGTTACCTTGCCGATTGCGCCAGCGTCATGCAGCGCAGCCAAGTCGCCGCGCAGGGATTCAATGAGCTTGCTCGTCACAACACACCTCCAGTAGAACGCCGGACTCCAGCGCTTTCGCCAAGTTCTCTGCCGACAGTTCCAGAAACACCTTGCCAGCGAACTGCAACGCCTTCCTTTCGTCCTGAGTGATATTCGCCTTGTTGCTCTTGGGGAACCCATGCAGGAACACATAGCTGCTGCCGATCCGTGCCGACAGCAGCGTCCGATAGCCGCCGCTTTTGCCGCCACCAGGGCGCGCTACCCGCTTCTTGTAGAGAAAGCCGCCCAGGTCAGCATCAACCAGACCGGCCTCCATCTCCTGGACTGCTTTGCACAAAGCGGCGTCAGGTAGCCTTTCGCTGGCCTGCCACCGTGCAAAGTCCCTGCGTTTGAAGACGGTCATATTTGGCACTCCCGAAAACTATACCCGAAACGGGCATGGTTTGCCAGTTCAACTTTCGGCTTTCTCGGCGTTGGGGAGGATTCGCCAGACAATGTCTGGCGGATTGGCTTGTCGTCCATATACAGAAGCATTTCGCTGTTCATGCTGCGGCCTCCTGCGACTGGCGCTGCCCTGCGCCGGTGATGGCCTGACGCCGGCTGGCCACCAGTTCGGCCGCCTCGCGTACTGGCTTGTCTTCTGTGTGGACGTAGTGCATGAACATCGCTACGGTCTTGTGTCCTGTCAGTCTCATCCCTACCTTGGTCGGCACGCCCGAATTGGCAATGTCGGTGGTCGAACGGTGGCGAATACCATGCGTGCCGACGTGCGGCACGCCGGCGGCCTTGAGCGCCCGGCACCAGCCGCCGTAGTGCTCGCCAAAGGTCAGGTGCTTGTCCGGGTCGTTTGGCGACGGCAGGACATACGGGCAGCCTTCCCGGCGCGGCGCCGTCGAGAGCAGCCGATAGGCTTCCGCGCTCATGGGCTTGGACATGCCGCCAGTCTTGCTGTCGGGCCAAACCACACGGCGGTTCTCGAAGTCCAGCCAAGCCCATTCGAGTGGGCAGATTTCGGAGCGCCGGGCGGCAAACTCGAATTGCAGCCGGATCGCCAGGGGGATGACGTAGTTCTCCAGCCCTTCGGCCTCCAACTTGTCCAGGTGGCGGTAGATCAGCGCCAATTCGCCATCCACGATGAGCCGGGTTTCCTTGCCCGGCGGGAACATCGGGACATGCCGGCACGGGTTCGTGCCGTCCGGGCGGTAGCCCCACACTTCGGCCAGATTGAACATCTTGCGCAGTACGCCGAATGCCTTATTTGCCTCGGTCGGCTTGTACGAGAGCTTTTCCATCAGCCCGGCAATGTCGGGGCGCTTCACATCAAGCACCTTCTTGCGGCCCAGCAATGGGATGATGCAGCGGTCGATGACGCCCTGATAGCCTTCCTGCGTGCTGGGCTTGTTGCGCTTCTTGGAGTAGTCCTCCATGAACTTCTTGCACAACTCCGCGATGGTGGGGGCCTTGCGCGCCTCGGTTTTGGCGCCGCCGGGATCGCCGCCTCGGCGAACCTCGGCCAGCCAGTCCTGCGCCATGACGCGGGCCTGCTCGACGGTCAGTTCTCCGAACAGACCCAAGGCGGGCTTGCGGCGCTCGCCCGCGTTCGTGCGGTACTGGAGCATGAACACCCGGCGACCCGCCGGGGTGATCTTGCACAGGAAGCCGGGCACCACGGTGTCCCGCAGTTCGACGGCCTGCGCCTGGGGTTGTGCCGCCTCTACGGCGGTCTTGGTGAGCTTGATCTTGGCCATGATGACTCCTTGGAACGACCCGATTCCAAGAGCCACATAGGAGCGGCGCGAGGGTAAGCCGGGTCAGGTTTCAGAAAGCACCGGCATATGATGGACGCGCGTAAGTTATTGATAAACCTGCTGTATCCAGCTTCAGCGCAGTCCAGCGAAGTGCCGGGCTGGAGTCATCGTGAAATAAAAAAACTGCCAGGGGCCGTCAATCGGCCACTGGCAGTCTGCACTCCTGTGCGGAGGATTTCAGCGTGGGTATCGGCTGGGTTACTGCTTCACAGCTTCGATCTGCACGACCAGGCGCACGTTCTTGGCAGCGCCATAGTTCACACCGTAGTCCAGGCCGAAGGCGGTGCGGTCAAAGGTGGTTTCGAAATCGCCACCGCAGACTTCGCGGTCCTGCAGCATCTTGTTGGGGTAGCAGCTGAACTTGCTGGCCTTGAAGGTCACGGGCTGGGTTTTGCCCAGCAAGGTCATGTTGCCTTCGACGGAGGCGAGCTTGTCGCCGTCAAACACGAACTTGGTGGACTGGAAACGGGCCTTGGGGTGCTCGGCCACGTTGAAGATGTCCTTGCTTTGCAGGTGCTTGTCAAAAGCGGGCGTGCCGGAGTTGACCGAGGCGGTGTCGATGCTGATGTCCACCGAGCCGGTCTTGCCAGCGCGGTCCAGGGTCAGGGTGCCTTCTTTTTTGTCAAAGCGTGCACGGTTGGTGCTGGCGCCGTTGTGGTCGATCTCGAAGGTCGCAAAGGTGTGCGTCGGGTCGATCGCGTAGGTGGCTGGAGCCGCGTGCACGGCACCGGCGAACAGGGAAGCAGCGGCCAGAGCCAACAGGGAAGTGCGCATCAGGAATCTCCTAAAAAAGGGGTTAAAGAGCTGAGAACAGGGAAAAACGTGGCTTAAATCTTGCCCACACCGGTCAGGGCCAGCTTGAACTGCACCTGCACTTCGTCGGCCACCATCGAGGTGTCCTTCCAGTCGCCATCACCGATGGCATAGGTCAGGCGTTTCAAGGGCAGGGTGCCCGCTGCGGTGGTGGTCGTGCCCGACTGGGTCAGGGTGACAGGCAGGCTGACCTTCTGGACATTGCCCTTGATCGTCAAGGTGCCATCGACCTGGTACTTGCCGCCGCCCAGCGCCTTGACGGCGGTGGAGTCAAACGTGGCTTGTGGGAACTTGGCGACGTTGAACCATTCTGCCTTGGGCAGCTCGGCATCGGTTTCCTTGACGCCCATCGTGGCGCTGCCGGTATCGACCGAGAAATGGATCTTGCTGGCCTCGGGCTTGGCCGTGTCGAAGGCGATCTTGGCATCGAACTTCTGGAAGTGGCCCTTGATCGGCACGCCCATCTGCTTGGCTTCGAAGTTGACGGCGCTTTGCGCGGGCACCAGTGCTTGCTGGGCCATCACGGGGGTGGCAAAGGCAGCTGCGGTCAGGGCGGCAGCGAACAGGGCGGAGGGGGAGAGCTTGGACATCAGATCAGACTCCAGTAAAAAAACAGTGCAAAACAGTACGAATCAAGAGGCGCGGCCGGGCAGCATGCGCGAGAGCAGGCCATCGCGGTCGATCAGCTGGTGCTTGAGCAGTGCGGCCACATGCATGACCACCAGCGCAGCCAAGGTGTAGGCGAGGTAGGCATGCCAGGGCTTGAGGGCTTCCGCCAGCTCGGGGCTCTTGCTCACCAGATCGGGCAGCGGCATCACGCCAAACAGCACGATGGGAAAGCCCGCTGCCGAGCTGTAGATCCAGCCCACGAGCGGTACCGCAAAGAACAGTGCATACATCAGGTGGTGCACGCCGTGGTGGGCCACATGCTGCCAGGCGGGCATCGCGCGGGCGGTGGCCTCGGGCAGCGCCGGTGGGCGATGGGTGAAGCGCCACAGGATGCGCACGGCCGACAAAATCAAGATCGTCATACCGGCCCATTTGTGCCAGTTGAAGTACTTGAGGCGGGTGGGGGAGAAGGGCAGGCTGGTCATGTACAGGCCGAAGGCAAAGATGCCAATCAGGGCCAGGGCCAAAATCCAGTGCAGTGCGATCGCCGTGCCGGTGTAGCGGGTG
>NZ_KE148592.1:0-553 GCF_000410635.1 Comamonas sp. B-9 | reverse complement strand
GGGTTTTTTTCGTCGTGTTAGCCATAAAAAACGCTGCAGCGGTAGGCCCAGCGGTATTGTTTGAAGCGAGTGTAGGAGCGGATCAACCGGTAGAAGTTCAGTCTGATTGATGGCGAAGTTCAAATTAATTGAATTGATCGATCGTCTGGTGGCGAGTTCCAGAACCAATGCACATAAGCATATGCCGAGCAGGCGCAAACCCGCGCTGCGCACTGGTACGCATACAACAGCGGGGGCCGGGACTTTGTATCGCCTTGTATACCGTGCTGGGGCAGCGGCGCCCCATACGGGGCGCAACGGGGCCTGACCGGGTCTGCCTCAGGCTTGCTCGCCGGCGAGGGCTGCCTGCTTCCAGGCCTGGGCGGCCGCAGCGGCATCGCCCTGGTACTCGGCCTGCCGGGCCAGGTGCTGCCAGGCGCGGCGGCGCAGCGATTCCTCTTGCAGCGAAGGGGCAGCCTGCTGCAGCCACTGCTGGGCCTTGCCCCAGAGCTGGCGCTGCAGGCAGGCGCAGCCGGCCAGGTACTGCAGGTAGGGGTCATGGGGGCGGCGCTGC
>NZ_KE148591.1:38767-39092 GCF_000410635.1 Comamonas sp. B-9 | reverse complement strand
GTGCAAGAAGGCCGGGTGCGCGTGGCCGCCGTGCAGAGCCCGGCCACCGCACTGCTGCTGACGGCTGGCCAAACCACCCAGGTGGCGGCCAATGGCCTGCTGGCCCCCGTGGGCAGTGTGGCGCCCGACAGCGTGGGCCTGTGGCGCAAGGGCCTGCTGCGCTTTGACAACACCCCGCTGGCCCAGGCCTTGCAGGAGATGGAGCGCTACGGCCCCACCGGCCTCATGGTGCGCGCCCCTGCTGTGGCCGCGCTGCCTCTTGGCGGCAGCTACGCGACGGCCAGGCCAGCCGAGTTTGCCCATATGCTGACCCTGGTGCTGCCGG
>NZ_KE148591.1:31680-38672 GCF_000410635.1 Comamonas sp. B-9 | reverse complement strand
GCAGTTCTGCGACTGCGGTGCGTCATAGAAGGTAATGAGATTTATTTACTGCATTGCCTGACCATGTCCAAACCCCGTTTGTCCCCCTGCTCTCCCTCCCGCTCCACTGGCGCATCGGTTGCCAAAATGGCCCGCTTCCACCCTGCGCCGCTGGCGCTGGCCGCCGCCCTGGTGCTGGCCATGCCGCTGGCAGCACATGCCCAGGCTGCCACGCCTGCCCACCAGGCCAGCAGCCTGTCGATTGCGGCCCAGCCACTGGGCTCGGCGCTGCAGGCACTGTCCGCAGCCACGGGCGTGTCCATCGGCTTTGCGCCGGCGCTGGTTGAGGGCAAGACGGCGCCCGCCGTCTCCGGCACACTCACCCCGCAGCAAGCGGCTGACCGCCTCTTGGCCGGCAGCGGCCTGATGGCGCTGCGCCAGGGCGAGGCCCTGGTCATCAAGGCGACGCCCTCAGCTGGCGACACCAGCACCTTGCCCACGGTGACGGTGACCGCGCAAGGCGAGCGCAATGCCACGAGCGAAGGCTCGGGCTCGCTGGCGGCCTCGGCCGTCAGCCTCAACAAGGGTGACCAGGCGCTCAAGGACATTCCGCAGTCCATCAGCGTGGTCACGCGCAAGCAGCTCGATGAGCAGGGCATTACCGACTTGCGCGATGCGATGAACAAGGTCACCGGCACGATGGGCGTGCAAGGGGTGGGCCAGGGCATGGTGCTGTCCGCACGCGGTTTCCAGATCGATGCCTGGCAGTACGACGGTGTGGCCATTCCGCGCAACCACTACTCGCTGGGCAACTGGGGCACCGAAGGCATGGTCTTTTATGACCGGCTGGAAGTGCTGCGCGGTGCCTCGGGCCTGCTGCAGGGCACCGGCAGCCCCGGCGGCGCCGTCAACCTGGTGCGCAAGCGTGGCCAGCGCGAGAAGACCGTCAGCGTCACCGCCCGCGCCGGATCCTGGGACCGCTATGGCCTGCAGCTCGATGCCGGTGGCCCGCTCAATGACGAGGGCAGCTTGCGCGGCCGCCTGGTGGTGGATGAGTCACGCGGCCACTCCTTTGTCGACTATGTGAATGAGCGCACACGCTCGCTCTACGCCGCCTTGGATTACGACATCAGCCCCGACACCACGGTAGGCTTTGGCGTCAGCCAGCTCGACAGCAAGGGCCGCCCCTTCATCATGGGCCTGCCGCTGTATGCCGATGGCAGCATGACCGACCTGCCGCGCTCGACCTTCACCGGCTCCGACTGGAACCGTTCCAACGTCAAGCAAACGACGGTCTATGCCGACCTGAACCACCGCATCAACAACGACTGGAAGCTGAAGGTGTCGGCGCTGCATGTGAGCGAGCAGAACGCCTCCTTGCACCAGCGCATGACCGGCAAGGTCGAGCCCGATGGCAGTGGCGTGACCTATGACAACTGGTACACCGATTTCGACCTGAAAAAAGTGGCCTTCGATGCCTTTATCAACGGCCGCTTTGACCTGGCGGGCTTGCGCAACGATGTGACCGTGGGCGCCAACTATTCCAAGTACCGCTCCAACGATGTCTATGCCCGCACCTTCACGGCGGGCGCGAATCTCTTTGACATCGACCACCACCGCCCCGAGCCGACCCTGGACAGCTTGCTGGCCGCCGGTGGCCGGCAATGGAAGTCGGCCTACGATGTGCGGCAAAAAGGCATCTACGGCAGCCTGCGCACGCGGCTGACCGAGCCGCTCACCGCGATTGTGGGCGCTCGCACCAGCTGGTATGACTCGCTCTACACCAGCGCGCTCAGCGGTGAGCGCCAGGTCACCACGACATCGGGCGAGATCACCCCCTATGCCGGCCTGGTGTATGCGCTCACGCCCGAATGGTCGCTGTACGGCAGCTACACCAGCGTGTTCGAGCCCCAGTCCGAGCGCACGGTGGACGGCAAGGTACTCGACCCGATCACTGGCAGCAACTATGAGCTGGGCATCAAGGGCGAGCTGATGAATGGCAAGCTCAACACCTCGCTGGCGCTGTTCCGCTACGACCACAAGAACCGGGCGGTCAACGACCTGGCCTCCGGCTATGCCTGCGACGGCTGGTACTGCTCGACCTCGGCCGGCAAGGTGCGCAGCCAGGGCGTGGAGGCCGAAGTGAGCGGCGAAGTGGCGCGCGACCTGCAGGCCATGGTGGGCTACACCTTCAACACCAGCAAGTTCCTGAACGACCCGACCAACCAGGGCCAGGTCTTCAGCACCTGGACGCCCAAGCACATGCTGCGCGCCTGGCTGTCCTACCAGCTGCCAGGCGATTGGAACCGTCTGAGCGTGGGCGCTGGCGTCGTCGCACAAAGCCATACCTTGAGCTATGACCGCTCCTTCAAGGTCGCTGGCAACACCATCACCAGCCTGCGCCTGGCCTACCAGGCCACGCCCGAAGTCAGCGTCGCCCTCAACGTGAACAACGTGTTTGATAAGCACTACATCCTGCCGGGCTTTGTCGGCTACACCGGCGGCACCTATGGCGATCCGCGCAATGCCATGCTGACTCTGAAGTACACGCCCAAGCTGTAATCGGCCGCTCAATTGCCAACGCGCCGTGGCAGAGCCCGGACTTGTCCAAAAAACGGCAGGGTTCGGGTTTTGCACCACGCAAACTGCGTTAGGCTGCGCGTTGCGATCCGCAAGCGGGTGGCCGGGCGCCACGCTTGGCGCCGCCCACCGCCGCTTGCATGGGGCCTGCATCCAGCGCCCCAGGCGATTGCCAACCAGAGCCAGCCATTGCCTGCCCATGCCCCGTGCATGCGGCAGGGAACCCGCCAGCCAGCCATTCAGCCCAAGAGGAGGAGCTATGTCCAAGAACAACCAACCATCCACCCTGCGTCGCCCGCTGCTGGCGGCGGCCTTGGCCGTGTCGGCCAGCATCGGTGCCGTGCTGCCAGCGCATGCCGATTACCTGTGGCTGCAGACCGAGAACGGCCAGACGCGCGCCCACGTGGGTGAGCTGCACAAGGCGCCAGGGGCGCTTGGCGAACTGAGCGAGCCGCGCCAGGTGGTGGCAGAAGGCAAGAGCGTGCCCGCATCGGCCGATCCCTATGTCCTGGCCAAGGAAGAGGGCGCCCCGGCCGACCAGCGCTTTGCCGCGACGCGCGCGGGCAGCGATGGCGTGCTGACCTACTACCAGGCCCGCTTTGGCCGCCAGGAAACCAAGGCCGTCAATGACCTGGAGCTGGTGCCCACCACGCCCCAGGGCAACACCTTCCAGCTGATGTTCAAGGGCCGGCCGGTGGCGGCCAGCCAGGTCAATGTGGACACCAGCGAAGGCTGGCGCCGCGTGCTGGCCCCCGCCAAGGATGGCACCGTGAGCTTTACGCCGTCCTTCCCCGGCCTCTATGTGCTGGAGGTCACGGCCCGCGTCAACAACGGCAGCGTCAAGCTCGATGGCAAGCAGTACGACGAGGTGCGCCACACCGCCACGCTGAGCTTTGAGGTGCCGCAATAACGCCAACGCCATAAGGCGCCCATCCCCCGCAGGGGCAGGCGCGCCGCTTTTGAGCGGGCGCCTGCACAAGTATTGGCTTGGCACGACAATTGCAGCAGTTCGACGGCTTGCCGTCTGGTGTTTGCCGCTTTTTGTCTTTCATGAAAAACCTGCCCCTGCTGCAGCAGCACGACCTGCGCCGTGCGCTGCACAACGAAGTCCATTCCCGCCCCCCTGAAGCCCTGCCCGACAACACCGCGGTGTTCTGCACGGTGATGTGGGCCGATGCCGCCGAGCGCGCGGCCAGCCGCCAGTGGCTGCACCAGCTGTTGCGCGATCTGCAGCTGCCCGTGCCCGATGCCGAGGCCAACCACCTGCGCCTGGACCTGGGCAATGGCCGCCTGCGCTGGGAGCTGCACACCGAGTTTGTCTCCTGGACCTGGATGGTGCCCATCCGCCCCGAGGCGCTGGACGAGGCCGAGCTGCCGTCTGCCAGCGACCTGGTGCCCGCCCAATGGCTGGCCGGCCTGCCCGGCCGCTGCCTGCTGGCAATGAATGCCTGGGTGCTGCCCGCATCGCCCGCGCTGGAGAAAAAGGTCGAGCAGCGCTGGCTGTACGAGGACAAGCTCGTCGCCTCCAAGGCCTCCGACCAGAAGGCGCAGATCTACACCGATTTTTCCATCCATTCGGATGGCGCATCGCGCCTTTTTGTGCTCAACCAGGGCCTGTCAGCCGCGCGCAATGGGCGCCTGGTGCAGCGCCTGCTGGAGATCGAGACCTACCGCATGGCCGCCTTGCTGGGCCTGCCTGCGGCGCGCGAGACCATGGAAAAGCTCGCCAGCACCGAGTCCGAACTGGCCGAGCTGTCATCAGCCATCCGCAGCGCGGGAGCGGCCAGCGAGCCGCAGTTGCTCGACCAGCTCACGCGCCTGGCTGCCCAGGTCGAGAGCCAGTACGCCGCCCACCATTCGCGCTTTTCGGCCAGCAGCGCCTACTTTGCACTGGTGCAGCAGCGCGTGGGCGATATCCAGGAGACGCGCCTGGGCAGCTACCAGACCATTGGCGACTTTATGGACCGGCGCCTCACCCCCGCGCGCAACACCTGTGTGTCGGCCCACCAGCGGCTCGAAGCCCTGTCCCAGCGCGTATCGCGCCTGAGCAACCTGCTGCAGACGCGGGTCGACATCAGCCAAAAGCAGGGCCGCCAGGCGGTGCTCAAGGCGATGAACGAGCGCCAGGGCCTGCAGCTCAAGATGCAGTCAACGGTCGAGGGCCTGTCGGTCGCGGCCATCACCTACTACTTCACCGGCCTGATCAGCTACCTGGCCAAGGGTCTGCAGAAATGGGGTTGGCCTCTGTCGCCAGAAACGACGGCGGCGCTGGCCATCCCGGTGATAGGCTTGGGCGTCTGGTGGTCGATTCGCCGCATGCACCACCGTTTGTTCCATGGGTCGGCGCACCAGCACTGACTGGTTCTTGGAGAGTTATCTTGTCTGTTTCTGTTGCACCGGCTGCGGTGCTCACGCCCAGTGTGCGCCGCGCCGGCATGGTCTGCGCCGTGGTGGGGGCCATCGCGTTCAGCGGCAAGGCCATCATCGTCAAGCTGGCCTACCGCCATGGGGTCGATGCCATCACCTTGATCATGTACCGCATGCTGTTTGCGCTGCCGCTGTTTGTCATCATGGCTTGGTGGGCCGGGCGGGGCAAACCGGCGCTGTCGCTGCGTGACTGGCTCGCCGTCATCGCGCTGGGCTTTTGCGGCTACTACCTCTCCAGCTACCTCGATTTTGCCGGGCTGAGCTATATCAGCGCGGGCCTGGAGCGGCTCATCCTCTACCTCAACCCCACCTTGGTGCTGGCGCTGGGCTGGCTGCTCTACCGCAAGGTGGCCAGCGGCCGCCAGCTGCTGGGCCTGGCCATCAGCTATGCCGGCGTGATGCTGGTGTTTGGCATGGAGCTCTACACCCACGGCGCCGGCCAGCAGGTGGGCTGGGGCGCCACCCTGGTGTTTTTAAGTGCTGTGAGCTATGCCATCTACCTGGTCTACAGCGCCCAGTATGTGAAGCGCCTGGGCGCCCTGCGTCTGGTCGGCCTGGCTACCAGTTTTGCCTGCCTGTTCTGCATTGCCCAGTTTTTGCTGACCCGGCCGCTGCAGGCCGCCCAGGTGGATTCGGCCGTCATCTGGCTGTCCGTCCTCAATGCCACCCTGTGCACCGCCGTGCCGGTGTTGCTGGTGATGCTGGCGGTTGAGCGCCTGGGCGCGGCCACGGTCGCCCAGACCGGCATGATCGGGCCCTTGTCCACCATCCTGATGGGCGTGTGGCTGCTGGGCGAGCCCTTGACCCCGGTGATGGTGGGCGGGACTGCGTTGGTGTTGACCGGCATCTATGTGTTCACCCACCAGGCCAAAAGACAATAAGCGTCGTCAACACGGGATGCGCCGTGGCCTTGCCTCCAGCGCAAACCGCCGGTTTTCTGGGTCGTCTTGGCGACTCACAAGGGCAAGGCGAGCAGCGCCAGCACTTCTGCGGTTTGTGACATAGCATCGATACCCACAAGGAGATTTGAATATGGATTTTGGAATTGCCAACAAATGGGCACTGGTCTGCGCGGCCAGCAAGGGCCTGGGCCGTGGCTGCGCGCAGGCGCTGGTCAATGAAGGCGTCAACGTGGTGATCAACGCCCGTGGCGAAGAAGCGCTGAAGGACACCGCGCGCCAGCTCAAGGTGATGGCCGCGATGTGGGCGGCAGCCGCACCCGGCCGCGTGGCACCCCAGGTGATCGCCGTGGCCGCAGACATCACCACCGAAGCCGGTCGTGCTGCGGTACTGAATGCCCAAGGCGGCCCGGGCCAGCGCTTTGACATTCTGGTGAACAACGCCGGCGGCCCGCCACCCGGTGATTTCCGCGACTGGGACCGTGAGGCCTGGATCAAGGCACTGGACGCCAACATGCTCACCCCCATTGTGCTGATCCAGACCTTGATCGATGGCATGGCCGAGCGCGGTTTTGGCCGCATCGTCAACATCACCTCCAGCTCCGTCAAGGCCCCCATCGATATCCTGGGCCTGTCCAACGGCGCGCGCAGCGGCCTGACCGGCTTTGTCGCCGGCGTCGCACGCAGCCCCATTGCCGGCAAGGGCGTGACCATCAACAACATCCTGCCAGGCAAGTTCGACACCGACCGCATTGCCGCCACGATCTCGGCCACCGCCAGCAAGACCGGCAAGAGCGAAGCCGATATCCGCGAGGCGCAGCAAAAGCAGATTCCTGCCGGCCGCTACGGCACCGCCGATGAGTTTGGTGCGATCTGCGCGTTTCTGTGCAGCCAGCAGGCGGCCTATATCACCGGCCAGAACATCCTGCCGGACGGCGGCTCCTACGTCGGTACGTTCTAAGCAGCCGCAAGCCCAAAGCAAAAGCCGCCCGAGCAATTGCCCGGGCGGTTTTTTTACCTCTGGTGTTTAGCGGCAGCTATCAGGCCTGGTCGTCGTCAAAGAAATCAAAGCCATCGTCGCCGCTGTCATAGCCGGCCACGTCCTGG
>NZ_KE148591.1:26440-31670 GCF_000410635.1 Comamonas sp. B-9 | reverse complement strand
TTTGCTATCACGGCTGCTGCTGCTGCCGCTGCTGCTGTCCGTATCCGGCATCCAGCGGTTGGCGGCCGAGTCCACATGGTCACGCCCGGCTTGCTGGGCGAGTTGGTCCAGGCCTGCGTTGTCGCCGCTGCTGCTACTGGTGTTGGCCGTGCTGGCGCTGTCTGCAGCCGGGCTGCTGCTGGCCGCATGGCTGGGGTTGGTTGCCGCCTGCACGGGGTTGCTCCAGAGGTGGCTCAGGCCATTGAACAGCAGCATGCCACCGGCCACACCGGCGGCAGAGGCAGCGGCCTGGCCCAAAAAGCCGCCCGCTGCCGACCCAGCGCTGGGCTGCGCAGGCATGGGGGCGGGGATAGGGGCGGGCGCTGCCGGGGCCGCGCCAAACCAGCGGCCACTGCTGGCCGGGGCTGGCGTATCGCCATAGCCTGCAGGGACGGCGTTGTTCTGCGGATAGCTGGGCGCATAGCCCGCTGGGCTGCGGCTGGCCAGGTTGGCATCGGGGCTGCGGCCAAAATGCGTGTCCAGCCCGGCGCCCAAAAAGCTGGAACTGCCGCCAGCCGGTTTAGCGGCAGCAGCCCGGGCCTCGACCAGTTGTGCCTGCAACTGCGCCTCTTGCTGCTGGGCCTGTTGCAGCGCCTGCTCCAGCAGCAGGCCGCGCTGGGTCAGCCAATAGAGCGCATCCGGGGTTTGCTGGGCCTGCTGGCGTACCCAGGCCTCTGCCTGGCCATCCTTGGGCTGGCCATCCAACTGGCGCAGTTGCTGGAAGAGGTTCTCAATCAGGGTCTGTTCTTGCGCGTTCATCTCGGCATCCTCGCAGGTGGTGGTGTCACCGCATATGGGATGCACTGTGCGCTTGCGCAAGGGCGCCAGTGTGAAGCCCGCGTTCTTTCCGTAGCAGGTTGTAAACGCCTGGGCCGGCCCGCATCAGGCCCGGCGTGACGAGATCACAATCCCGGCGACCACCAGCACAAAGGCCGCTGCATGGTAGAGCCGGGGCGGCTCACCCAGAAACGCGGCCGACAGCACGGCGGCAAACAGCGGCGTGAGGTTGGTAAAAAAGCCCGCCACCGTGGGGCCCACGCGCTGCACGCCCATGCCCCAGCAGCGGTAGGCGACCAGGGCCGGGCCAATGACGATATAGGCAATGGCCCAGAGCAGGGTGCTGCTCATCTGCAGCTGGCTGGCGCCCACGGCCCATTCGCCCGCAGCAAACAGCCCGGACCAGAGCAGGCCAAAGGCCAGCTGGGCCATCAGCAGCAGCGCCCACTGGCTTTTGATGCCGGCCGGATCAGGAGTGCGCACCAGCAGCCAGCTGTAGAGCGACCAGCAGGCGGTGGACAGCAGCATGAACAGATCGCCCGGCACCAGGCGCAGCTGGGTCAGCTGCTGCCAGCTGCCATGGCTTAACACCAGCAGCACGCCGCTGACCGAGAACAGCGCGCCCAGCATCTGCGGGCGCGTGATGCGGGTCTGGAAGAACAGCGCGCCAAAGGCCATCATCCACAGCGGCATGCTGGACGCCACCAGGGTCACATTGATGGGCCCCGAGGTCTTGAGCGCCATGTACTGGAAGGCGTTGTAGCAGCCAATGCCCAGCAGGCCGATGATGGACCAGCGCTTCCACTGCGGCCACAGCGGGCTGCCCCGGCGCAGCAGCGGGTAGGCCAGCGGCAGCATGATCGCAAAGGCCAGCAGCCAGCGCACAAAGTTCAGCAGCATGGGGGAGACCAGCTCGTGCACCAGCCGGCCCACGACGGCATTGCCCGCCCACATCAGCGGGGCGGCGGTCAGCAGCGCCATGGTCGACGGTGTCAGTTTTGGTTGCATCGCGTGACTGTACATCCCCGTGACAGCAGCCGGTGTGAAAGCGTGGCAGCATGGTGACTGACGGCACCAAGCACCTACCCAGAACCTATCTCAGTTCACACAGGAGAATTCCCATGTCTTTGGCAGTACAGATTGCGCGCAATGGCGGACCCGAGGAGATGAAGCTGGTCGATGTGGATGTCGGCGCGCCCGGCCCCGGCGAGGTGCGCATACGCCACCATGCGATCGGGCTCAACTTTATCGATGTCTACCAGCGCACGGGCCTCTACACCTTGCCGATGCCTTTGAACCTGGGCATGGAGGGCGCCGGCGTCGTCGAGGCCGTGGGGGACGGCGTGCAGCACCTGCAGGTGGGCGACCGCGTGGCCTATGCCAGCAACCCACCGGGCAGCTACAGCGAGGTGCGGGTGATGCCCGCCACCTATGTCTGCCAGCTGCCCGACAGCATTGATTTTGAAACCGGCGCGGCGATGATGCTCAAGGGCCTGACGGCCCAGTACCTGCTGCGCCAGGCCAAGCCGGCAGAAGGGCTGCATTCGGGCGACTTTGTGCTGTTCCATGCGGCGGCTGGCGGCGTGGGGCTGATCGCCTGCCAATGGGCCAAGGCGCTGGGCCTGCGCCTGATTGCGACGGCCGGCTCCGCAGAGAAATGCCAGCTGGCGCTGGCCAACGGCGCCGAGGTGGCCATCAACTACCGCACGGAAAACTTTGCCGAACGCGTCAAGGACATCACCGGCGGCAAGGGCGTCAAGGTCGTCTATGACTCGGTCGGCAAGGACACCTGGGATGGTTCGCTGCAATGCCTGCGCGCCTTTGGCCTGATGGTCTCGTTTGGCAATGCCTCCGGCCCGGTGCCGCCTTTTGCGCCGGCCATCCTGGCGGCCAAGAGCCTCTATGTCACGCGCCAGGGCCTGTTTACCCATCTGCGCTCGCGCGAGGCCTGCCAAGCCATGGCCAATGATTTGTTCGCCGTTGTCGGCTCGGGCCAGGTCAAGATCCATATCGCGCAGCGTTTTGCGCTGTCTGAGGTGCAGGCCGCGCACCGCGCGCTGGAGGCACGCCAAACCACGGGCAGCAGCATCCTGCTGCCCTGATGTTCCCGTAGCCGATGTCCGCATCGGGTTTTGGGAGGGGGCTCGCGGCCCCCAGGCGCAGATGGACTAACATCCATCTGCTTTTATTTTGATAGTGCCCCATGTCCCCTGTTTCTCCCCCGCTGTTCGCACCCGAGCCGCCCACCTGGCTGGCTGCTGCGCGCAGGGCCATGAAGTCGCCGCCGCGCAAGCCCCGGCTGCCGCTCTGGGTCAACGGCCAGGCAGTTGGCTCCCTGGTCGAGCATTTTCTGATCGACACCGGCATCGCCGGGCGCCTGGGCGGGGATGCCCTGCTGTCCAAGCGCGAGCGCTCAGGCACGGCGGTGTGGCTGCTCGAATCACCCACGCAAGACGCGACCGCGTTGATGGGCCGCCTGGCCGATGCGCTGCGCGATGCGGGCCGCAGCGGCCCCTGGCGCCATGAGCAGCTGGCCGTGCAGGCGGTCGATGGCAGCCGCATCGGCACCGTGGAGCGCGGCGCCGTGCGCGTGCTGGGCATTGCCACCTTGGCCGTGCACCTGGTGGGCATCGCACCCGATGGGCGCCTGTGGGTACAGCAGCGCGCGGCCAACAAGGCCAACTACCCGCTGCACTGGGACACCTTGATGGGCGGCATGGTCTCGGCCCAGGACAGTTTGGACCAAGCGCTGGCCCGCGAAACCTGGGAAGAGGCAGGGCTCAAGATCGCCGACCTGCAAGGCCTGCGCCATGGCGGCGTGCTGCGCTTTCGCCAGCCCGACAGCGATGGCGGCGACGACCTGGGCTATATGTACGAAGACATCCACTGGTATGCCGCCACCGTGCCCGAGGGCCAGGTGCCCCGCAACCAGGATGGCGAAGTGGCGCAGTTTGCGCTGTGGCAGGCCGCAGAGGTCCAGCAGCAGCTGGCGCAGGCACGATTCACGCCCGAGGCCGCCTTGGTCTGGGCCGGTTTTGCAGATTGGATGACATGACAGAGACAGCGAACAAGCAGGGCGCCCCGGTGCAAGCACCCAAGCAGGTGGTGGTGGTGGGTGCCGGTGTGGTCGGTGTGGCCACCGCCCTGGCGCTGCAAAGCTATGGCGTGGCCGTCACCTTGATCGACCGGGGCGAGCCCGGCATGGAATGCAGCTACGGCAACTCCGGCGCGATCAGCCCCGGCTCGGTCGCGCCGCTGGCCCTGCCTGGCATCTTGAAGACCGTGCCCGGCATGCTGATGGACCAGGACGGCCCGCTGTCGATTGGCTGGAAGCACCTGCCCAAGGCAGCATCCTGGCTGGTAGCCTTTGCGCAATCGGCCGAGCCCAAGCGTGTGGCTGCGGCGGCAGAGCGTCTCAACGACCTGTACCAGGGTGCCGTCGATGCGCATGCCGCGCTGGCGCAGAGCCTGGGCGTGTCCGAGCTGTTCATGCGGCGCGGCCATCTGCACCTCTACCCCGATGCCGACTATGCGCAAAAGGATGCCACCGGCTGGCAGCTGCGCGCCAAATACGGCTACCAGGTCGAGGAGCTGGACCGCGCCGGCATCGAGGCGCTCGAGCCCCATGCACCCCAGGGCTATGCCCATGGCCGTTATCTCGCCGACCACGGCACCATCCTGAACCCGCTGCGCTATGTGCAGAGCATGCTGCAGGCCTTTGTGCAGCGCGGCGGCAAGCTGGTGCGGGCGGAGGTCAAGGCCATCCGCCCCGATGACAAGGGCTGGGCCGTGCGCACGGGCGATGCCGCCCTGGATGCGCAGCGCTGGCCGCATGTGGTGGTGGCCGCTGGCGCCTGGGCACCTGCGCTGCTCAAGCCGCTGGGCATGCTGCTGCCGATCGAATCGCAACGCGGCTACCACGCCCAGTTTGCCGGTGCCCAGCACCTGGTCGAGCGCACCGTGGTGCTGGCCGACAAAAAGGTGTTTATCGCACCGATGGAAGGCGGGCTGCGCGTGGGCGGCACGGTCGAGATCGCTGGCCTGACGGCGCCCCCCAACCCGCGCCGCGCAGCGGGCATCGAGCGCATTGCGCGCGAGGCCTTCCCGGCCCTGGCCGGCCTGGATGCCCAGCACTGGATGGGACACCGCCCCTGCCTGCCCGGCTCCGTGCCGGTGGTTGGCCATATCGATGCAATCCAGGGCCTGTGGCTGGCCGTGGGCCATGGCCACCTGGGGCTGACGGGATCGCTGCCGACGGCACAGCGCATCGCGAACGGGATGTGCGGGCCGCAGGTGCTGCCGTTCTGGCAGCTGCGCACGGCCGGTTAACTAGTCGCCGCTTGGCCAATCGCAGGCGCGCTCAGCCCATCAGCTGCGCCAGCCGGCGCACCGCCGCCGGTATCGGCGCAATCAC
>NZ_KE148591.1:8516-26402 GCF_000410635.1 Comamonas sp. B-9 | reverse complement strand
GGCCTGGCCCAGCGGGCCGCCGCCAATGATCACGGCCTGCGCGCCATCCTCGTCCACACAGCGTTGCACGGCTTGCGCCAGTGCTTCCTCCAAGGCCTGGGCATCACCAGCCAGCGCACGTGGGTCGCCTTCTGTCAGGCGGATGCCGGTGTAGAGGTGTGTCAAACCCACGGCAGCCACGCGCCCGGCAATCGGCTCCACCAAATCGGGCGTGACGGTGGCCACGCCAAAGCGCCGGCCACCACCGGCCGCCTCCAGCATCGAGGCCTCGGCAATGCCGACGACGGGCACGGCGCTCAAGGCCCGCAGCCGCTCCAGCCCCGGGTCACCAAAGGCGCTGATGATGGTGCCGGCGCAATCGCTGGGCGCCTCGCGCCAGCAGTCTTCCACCTCCAGTGCAGCTTGCGCCAGCTCGGTCGCGTTGACGATCATCGACGGGCCCTTGCCGGCGGTGCGGGGCAGAATCTGCCACTGCGCGGGTGCCGAGCGCTGGGCAATATCGGCCATCATCGTGGTGGTGGCCTCGGAAGCATTGGGGTTGATCAGCAGGATTTTGGGCATGCAGCAAAACTAGGATTGGGCCGTGGCAGGCGTGCCAGCCAGCGGCTCGGCATCGGGGGAGCGGCCATAGGTCTCGGGCACGCATTGCACGCTGATGATGAAGATCAGGTACATCGCAGCGGCCAGGCCAAACACGCCGCCCAGGCCAAAACCATCAAACAGGCGGCCAGCGACCAGCGGCATCAGCGCACCGGCGGCCGTGCCGGTGGCCAGGATGAAGGCGGTGCCAAAGGCGCGCACGCGGGTGGGGTAAAGCTCGGGCGCATAGATCCAGATGGTGGTGTTGAGCAGCAGCACAAAGAACTGGAAGGTGGCCCCGGCGATCAGCAGCACCACAATGCTCTTGGCGGCAAAGCCAATCGTCAGCGCCGCCAGGCAGGCGCAGATGGCGCCGGCCGTCAGCACCCGTTTGCGCGGAAAGTGAAAGCCCAGCGCTGATGCCGCAATCGCGCCCAGCAGGCTGCCGCTTTGCATCACCATCGTGAACAGCAGGCTCTTGGACATGCTGTAGCCCAAGCCCACCAGAATCGTCGGCATCAAGGTCAGCACCGAAATCTGCGCGCCATAGGTCATCCAGATGGTGATGCACAGCGGCACGGTGCGGCGGCCCAGCGCGCCCCGGAAAATCTCGGTAATGCGCACCTTGATCTTGGCCGCCGTGGTACTGGCGCCGTCATCGCTGATATAGGGGTGGGCGGCTTGCGCGGCGCCCGCCAGCTTGCCCGATGCCAGGCGCGTCAGCACCGCATTGGTCTCGGCAATGCGGCCTTGCGACAGCAGAAAACGCGGTGTCTCGGGGATGTAGCGGCGGTAGAACGCGGCCAGCAGCGCCGGCACCATCAGGCAGACAAAGAGCCAGCGCCAGCCGTTGTCGCCGGGGAAGATCCAGAACACCAAGAGGCCAAAGGCCGGCGCCAGAAAATTGCCCAGCCCGCCCGCGCCCACATTCACCAGGCCCACCGCCGTGCCCCGGAACTTGGACGAGCAGAACTCCGACAGCATGGTGACCGCAATCGCAATCTCACCCCCCAGGCCAAAGCCCACCACCGCCCGGCCCAGCGCCATCACCGCCAGATTGGGCGCCATCGCGCAGATGCCCGCACCAATCGTGAACAGCAAGAGGTCCACCGTCAGCATCACGCGGCGGCCATAGCGGTCTGCGATATAGCCCGAGACGATGCGGCCAATCGCCGCGCAGGCAAAGGTCACCGAGTTGAGCATGCCGATGTCCGACGCTGTCAGCCCCCATTGCTCCTTGAGCATGGGCCCGATGATGCCGACCGCGTTCTGCTCAAAGCTGTCAAACAGGCAGCCAATCAGGATCAAAAAGATGATCGTGTGGTGCGAGCGGGTCACCCCAATCTTGTCCAGGGCCTGGTCGAGTTCGGCCACCTTGGGAGAGTCGGGTGCAGAGGAAAGTGCAGGTCCACCAGCCATTGAAAGCTCCTTGAGAAGAGTCGTACTTGCTCGATTCGGATCGCTGCGCCAGTGTTGGGCAGTTCATCGAAGTTTGGTATAGGTATTTCACTAATATGGTGCATGTGAAATTAAAATTTCATGCACCAAGCAGGCTATAGCAAGCAACGTGCCATCCATGGTGGCGTTGGGGATCAGGGCGGTGGGGACGTTAAGGTAGGCCCGGCAGCTGATGGGCTGCGTAGGTAGCTGTGGCGATAGGGGCTGAGACCAATAGGGAGAGGGCTGAGGGCGCCAGGGCACAAATACTCCATGCGCCAGCGTTGCAGCGGCCGATCTACAAAGTGGAAGTGTTGATGGGACTGGGACGATGTCGCTTGTGGCTGGCTCTAAACGCTCCAAAGCCGAAGTTCAGTTCGTTCCAAAGCAGACATCTGGCCTCGGGCGGGATCGTCTCAATCACTCCTAACCTATAAGGAGGTGTAGGTATGGCACCTTGCGCTGCCAAAATTGAAAATAGTGGATGGCCGCCATTGAAGCAGCGCCGGCTTCATACTGCAGCCTCATCTCCTCTGAGTCACCCGTGCTCAGGATCATTACTCCGACCGAGTCTTCCTTAAAGGCGCCGAAATCGACAGACTGTATATCCCTTGTTGCGACCTTAATTGTCTGGGTTAAATACTTCCCGGCCACCATGCGTGACGTCAAAATGGACCAGCTCGTTGACGAAATATAGGACGACACGATCGGCAATTCGCCGGGTTCGAGTTGATATTGGTGGGGAATACGAGGGTCAACTCTGGATAGTATTGTGTGGGCCCAAATATCCTGCTTCATGGAGGCCCGCTCGATATAAGCGAGGCAGAGGCGGGCGATCTTGGCATCATCGAAAGTTTGTTTATTGTTGTCTATCATGACCAGTTGAATCCACAGCCGTCAGGCATCTGCAGTCAGTTTCACATCGCTCTCGTTCCTCCCCAGCAGCCAAATTTCACTGCCAATCGGGACACTCTGCTTGGTAGCTGCAGGTAGCGTGCAAAAGAAACTGAGCACTTTCGCTGGTGGCGTCTGGAATGGAATTTGGAAGACAGCGCTGCATTCAAGGTTCTCGCTGTCTGGTCGGACAACGCGAACCTGCTGGTTGGCATCGAATCGATAGGCGGAGGCGGGAAAGCCGGGAGCAATGATGAGGCCGCGCCCAGACACAAGAAACGTATCTTCAACACGGCAGAGCAAGAACTCGGGCATGGATATTCCGGTTTGAAGTGGCAGTCCGATTTGAATCAGATTGTGATCCAAATCCGGTTAGCGATTCCTGGCCCATCTATCATGGTCGCCGACCGACCATTGCAGGCGTTGCCCAACTTTAATCAAGACCCTTGGTTAGTCCTCTGCGTCTCGAACGGGGCGACCCAGGGCAGTCGAGAGTTGAGCACAAAGCTGAGCGACCCATTGCTCCCATTCGCGGCTCTCCATTTCTCCCTCAAAAACGATCCCACTGGGCTCCACGGACGCCGTCACATACTTCGCATCACCTTCAGATCCGAACCAATGCGGAAAATCGTCTGATTCAATCCATCCCGGCATGGCTCCGTAGGCGTCCAATACCGCGGCCCACATCTGTTGCGGCTGGTCATATCGGACGTCGAGTGTGATCTTTTGATGCATACGTTTCTTTGGCTTGCGGCCTGTCAGTCGAATGTCGAGTAGGCGGTCGCGAGCGTCCGATGGTGGCTGTCGTCGCCCGACTTTCATCGATCACTGGTTGGGCAGCGGGCCTGCATCGCGCCAGTGCAGCCCAGCCAGCATCAAAACTCCCGGTGCTGCTCATGCTGCTGCTCAATCGCAGCCAGGCGCTTGCGCCCCGGCGCTCCCGCAGCCTCCAGCACCATGGTGGCCAGCAGGTCGCAAACGGCCATCACGGCCACATGGTTGTCCAAGAGGCCTGGGCCATGGCAGTCGCACTGGATGGACCAGGTGGCAGCGGCATAGTGGGGGGAGGCCTGGTCGCTGACCAGCAGCACAGCGGCACCCGCCTTGCTGGCGCTCGCCAGCAGTGCGGCCATCTGGCGGGTCTGGCGGCGCATGCCAAAGACGATGACGCAGTCGTTTTGGCTGAGGCTGGCGGTGTACTCGGCAAGTGTTTCGCCCGGGCCGGGCAGGCTGATGACCTGGGGCACCACCTGGATGATCTGCCAGCGCAGGTACTGCGCAAAGGCATGGCTGCTGCGGCTGCCAAAGATGAGCACCTGGCGCGCGGCGATGATGGCCTGCACGATCTCGCTCAGCTGTGGCTCGCTCAGCTGGTCCAGGGTGTTGATCAGGTTGGCGAGCGACCGCTCGCGGTGCGTGGCCAGCATCTGCCCGCGCTGAAAAGCCTCGGCCGCCGACTGGAACAGCGGTGAGCCGCTTTGCTTGTCCTCGCGCACCTGGCGGCGCGCTTCTTCGTAGTTCTCATAGCCCAGGCGCCGGATAAAGCGGCTTACCGTCGAGGGCGACACCTTTGCCAGTTGGGCCAGCTCATTGCCGGCATAGCTGGCCAGCTCACCGGGGAACTCCAGCACAAAGTCGGCCAGTTGCCGCTCGGTGGCGGGCAGTGCCTGCAGGTGCTGGCGCACCCGCTGCAAAAAGGATTCGGTCGCTGGTGTTCGCATCGCAGGGCGGCGGGCTGGTGGGCCTGCGGCTAAAGAGGGATGAGGGGATTCTAGGGCACTCCATCCACCATGGCGGTGCGTGTAGCCGCTTACTCAGCCTTTGCCAGATAGGGCTTGAGCCAGCCCAGGCCATCGCTGGTGGCATGGGGCGCTGCGCCGCGCGCGGGCTTGTACTCGCAGCCAATCCAGCCGTCCCAGCCCAGGCGGTCCAGCAGCGCAAACAGATAGGGGTAGTTCAGCTCGCCCACATCGGGCTCATGGCGTTCGGGCACGCCAGCAATCTGGATATGGCCGACCTGGCCGGTGGGTAGGTACTGGCGGATCTTCATCGCCAGGTCACCTTCGACGATCTGGCAGTGGTAGAGGTCCATCTGCACCTGCACATTGGCGGCGCCCATCTCTGCGACCAAGGCATGGGCCTGGTCCTGGCGGCTCAGGAAGAAGCCGGGCATATCGCGGCCATTGATGGGTTCTAGCAGAATGCGCACACCCTGCGCCGCCGCTTGCTCGGCCGCATGGCGGATATTGGCGATGTAGGTGGCGCGCACGGTAGCGGCATCTGCGCCCGCAGGCACCAGGCCGGCCATCACATGCAGGCGTGGGCATTGCAACGCCTTGGCATAGCGCAGCGCCTGCGCAATGCCGTCGCGGAACTCGGCCTCACGCCCAAGGATGCAGGCAATGCCGCGCTCGCCCCGGTCCCAGTCGCCCGGCGGTGCATTGAACAGCACCTGCTGCAGGCCCTGCTGCTGCAGCAAGGCTGCCAGTTGCTCGGGCGCGTAGGCGTAGGGGAAGAGATACTCCACCGCCGTAAAACCATCACGGGCGGCGGCGGCAAAGCGGTCCAGAAAGTCCAGGTCGTTGTAGAGCATGGACAGGTTGGCAGCAAAACGGGGCATGGGGTGCTTTCCAAAAAAGGGGCGGCTGGCAAGCAGAAGATCTGTGCGTGCCAGGCAGGATGAGGTTTTACCAGTGGGCGCCAAAGCTTTGGCGCAGCTCGTCAATCTGGGCTTCGCTCAGCGGCGCGGGTGGTTGCTGGCGGCATTGGTTCCAGAGCAGGGCGGTTTCTTCCAGCTCTTCCAGCGCGGCCATGGCGGCAGCCGGGCTCTCGTGCCAGACATTGGGGCCCAGGCGTGCCAGCATCACCGCGCGGATCGGCTTGCCGGCGGCTGCGTACTGCGCAATCGCCTCGGCCACGGCCTGCGCCGCATCGGGCGAGCCGGGGCGGTGGTAGGGGATATGCGGCACACGGCCGACCTTCATCACAAAGTAGGGCGTCAGCGCAGGCAGCAGCTCGGCAGCAGGCGCCACACCCGGCACGGCAGTGGCTTGCAGCGAGCAGGCCACCAGCTGGCGGCTGTGGGTGTGGATCACGCAGCCGGCCGGTGTCGGCGTGTTGGCGCTGGCCTCGTAAATGCGCCGGTGCAGCACGATGGTCTTGCTGGCGCGGTCACCGCTCAGCTGCTGGCCTTGCAGATCGAGCTTGGCCAGGCGCTCGGGCTGCAACTGGCCCAGGCTTGCATCGGTCGGGGTGATCAGGAAGCCATCGGCCAGGCGCACACTGATATTGCCGGCGCTGGCATGCACATAGCCGCGCTGGAACAGCGATGCGCCTACCCGGCAGATCTCGGCGCGGGCGCTGGGTTCGTCCATAAAGACCATGGTGTTCAGCCTTGCAAAGCGGTGAATGCCTTGGTGAAGAAATCGGAACTGCCAAAGTTGCCCGATTTGAGCGCGATATGCAAGCCCTCGGGCGCTGCCGGGCTGGCCGCATGGCACCAAGGCACACCCGGGTCGATCTGGCCGCCAATGCGCATCTGCGCAATGCCCAGCGCCTGCACGCAGGCGCCTGAGGTTTCGCCACCGGCCACCACCAGCTGGCGCACGCCCAGCTCCACCAGGCCGCGCGCAATCGCGGCCAGGGTTTGCTCGACCAAGGCGCCTGCCTGCTCCACGCCCAGCTGGGCCTGGATGCTGCGCACTGCATCGGGCTCGGCGGTGGAGTAGACCAGCACTGGGCCGCTGGCCAGATGCGGGCGGGCCCAGTCGAGCGCCTCGCGCACCACATCGTCACCAGCGGCCATGCGCAGCGGCTCGATCGCAAGTGCCGGGCGGCCGCTGGCGATAAAGTGCGCCACCTGGGCATTGGTCGCTACCGAGCAACTGCCCGACACCACCGCCTGCAGGCCGCTGGCCGCAGGCAAGGCGGCAGCCTGGTTGCTGGGTTGCAGGCCAAAGTTGGCGGGCAGCGCAATGGCGACGCCCGAGCCGGCGGTCACCAGCGGCAGATCCGCCAGCGCCGGGCCCATGCGCAGCAGGTCATCGTTCGATACCGCATCGACAATCGCAATGCCCACGCCGTCGGCCTTCAGCGCCGCAATGCGGCTGCGGATGGCGTCTGCGCCCTGGGCCACCACGCTGTGGTCGATCAAGCCCACCTTGCGCCGGGTCTGCGACTGCAGCACGCGCACCAGGTTGGGGTCGGTCATGGGGGTCAGCGGGTGGTTCTGCATGCCGCTCTCGTTCAGCAGCACATCGCCGGCAAAAAGATAGCCTTTGAAGACCGTGCGCTTGTTGTCTGGAAAGGCCGGGGTGGCGATGCTGAAGTCGCTGCCCAGCGCATCCATCAACGCATCCGTCACCGGGCCGATATTGCCGGCGGCGGTGCTGTCAAAGGTGGAGCAGTATTTGAAATAGATCTGCTGCGTGCCCTGGCCCTGCAGCCAGCGCAGGGCCTCCAGCGACTGGGTGACGGCCTCATCGGCCGGGATGGTGCGCGACTTGAGGGCCACCACCACGGCATCCACCTCAGCATCCAGCGGGCCGCTGGGCACGCCAATGGTCTGCACCACGCGCATGCCGGCACGCACCAGGTTGTTGGCTAGGTCGGTGGCGCCGGTAAAGTCGTCGGCAATGCAGCCCAGCTTCAAGGCAGTCTTGCTCATCGCTGGCCTCCGTCGTTGGCGGCTTGGGGCAGGGTGATGCCGGGGAAGATCTTGATCACCGCGCTGTCGTCTTCCTTGGCATAGCCGGCTGTCGATGCCTGCATAAACATCTGGTGCGCAGTGGCCGCCAGCGGCAGCGGAAACTTGCTGGCGCGCGCGGTATCCAGCACCAGGCCCAGGTCCTTCACAAAGATATCGACAGCCGACAGCGGCGTGTAATCGCCCGCCAGCACATGGGCCATGCGGTTTTCAAACATCCAGCTGTTGCCGGCGCTGTGGGTGATGACCTCGTAGATCGCCGCAGCGTCCACGCCTTCACGCAGGCCCAGGGCCATGGCCTCGGCCGCAGCCGCAATGTGAACCCCTGCCAGCAGCTGGTTGATGATCTTGACCTTGCTGCCCGCGCCCGCCTTGTCGCCCAGGCGGTAGACCTTGCCGGCCATTGCATCGAGCACATCGCCCGCTGCCGCGTAGGCCGCAGGCGTGGCCGAGGTCATCATCGTCATCTGGCCGGCCGCCGCCTTGGCCGCGCCGCCGGAGATGGGGCCATCGACATACAGCACGCCGCTCTGGGCCAGGCGTGCCTCCAGCGCGATCGACCAGTTCGGGTCCACGGTGGAGCACATCACAAAGGTGCTGCCGGGGCGCATCGCTGCAGCGGCGCCATGCTCGCCAAACAGCACGGCCTCGGTCTGCGCGGCGTTGACGACGACGGACACCACCACATCCACCTGGGCCGCCAGCGCGGCCGGGTTGGCGCAGGCCACGCCACCGGCGCTGGCAAAGTCTGCCGCCGCCCCCGGGCGCACATCACAGACATGGACCTGGTAGCCCCGGTTGCGCAAGGTTTGGGCAATGCCCAGGCCCATGGCGCCCAGGCCGATGACGCCCACCTTGGCGCCTTGCTGTTGTGTAGTCATTGGAGATGCTCCCGTGAATCAGAGATAGAGAATGCCCGGCCGGGGGCCGGCGCACAAGAATGCAAGTGACAAATAGCCAAGCGGCAAGCCAGGCTGCGGATCAGGCCACCAGCGCCCAGACCAGGCAGGTCAGCGCAAAGCCAGCGATGCCCAACACGGTGGTCAGCACCGTCCAGCTGCGCAGGCCATCGGCCACGCTCAGGCCCAGGTAGCGGGTCACAATCCAGAAGCCCGAGTCATTGACATGCGACAGCCCCAGGCCGCCAAAGCCGATGGCGACGGTCAGCACGGCGACCTGCACCGCGCTGTAGCCGCCGCTGTGGATGCTTTCGGCCAGCAGGCCGCAGGTGGTCAGAATGGCCACTGTTGCCGAGCCCTGCGCGGCGCGCAGCGCCAGCGAGATGATGAAACCCAGCAAAATCAATGGCAGCCCCGTGCCCGCCAGCGCCTGCGACAGCGCCGAGCCAATGCCGCTCACCGTCAGCACCTTGGCAAACACGCCACCGGCGCCGGTTACCAAAATCACCGTGGCCGCTGCGGGCAGCGCCGATTCCATCACCTCGTTGGTGCGCTTGCGCGTCCAGCCCAAGGGGCGCACCAGCAGCACAAAGGCCAGGCCAATCGCTACCATCAGCGCAAACACCGGTGCGCCGGTAAAGGCCAGAAAATCACGCATCGCGTCGCCCTTGGGCAGCATGGTCGCGGCGGTCGTGCCCAGCATGATGAGCGCCAGTGGGGCCAGGATCAGGGTCAATACCGCTCCCACGCCGGGCAGCTTGGCGGCAGGCGCATCGGCGGCATCACCGCTGCCAAAGTTGCGGAACTGCGCTTCGGCTTCCGGCTGCATCGCGTAGTGGCGGCGGTTCAAATAGCCGCCCACCCACTGGGCGACAAAGGCCAGCGGAATGCAGATGCCCAGACCGATCAGCGTGATCCAGCCCACATCGGCCGAGAGCACGGCCGCGCCGCCCACAATGCCCGGGTGCGGTGGCACCACCACATGGGTGGCCAGCATGATGCCAGCCACCGGCAGCCCGTACTTGATGGGGCTCACGCCACCCGCCTTGCAAAAGCCATAGATGATGGGGATCAGGATGATGAAGCCCACATCAAAGAACACCGGTATCGACAGCACCAGCGCGGCGGCCGTCAGCGCCGCAGGCACCCGCTTGGGGCCCAGCAGTTGGCTAAAGCGCTGCGCCAGGGTATTGGCTCCGCCGGATACCTCGATCATCCGCCCCAGCATCGCCCCCAGCGCCACCAGGATCGCCACCGACCCCAAGGTGCCGCCCATGCCGGATATCAGGGTGGGAATGATCTCCGCGAGCGGTATGCCGGTTGCCAGCGCCACCAGCAGGCTTACCAGCATCAGCGCCACAAAGGCATGGACTTCAAATCGGATGATGAGCAGCAACAGCGCAGCAATGCTGGCGCCCGCAATGCTCAGAAGGGCAATGGTCGTCATAGGAAGGACTTGTCTCGTTGACTCGTTAGAAGAACTCCTGAGACCCTAAAACCTCGGGAGACTGGTATGGTTATCATACAAATTTTGCGGGATCATAGCATTGCCTTGCTGCGGCTTTGCGCGGTACTTTCCCGAGGCGTTGCAGGGTTTTTGGCGGGCACAAGCTGGGCCCATGCGCAGGCTCGAATCGGCCGGTGCTCGCTGGCGATGGACGCAAAAAAGGCGCCACAGCTTTCACTGCAGCGCCTGCTGGCGGGGCATCAAGGGCCCATCGGCGGCCCCTTAAACCTGGCCATCAAGCCAAGGTACGCACCTTGGGCTCGCGGTCCCAAAAGCGCGTTTTCGCGCCCTTGATAAAGCCGGCCACATCCTTGGGCTCAAACACGCCTTCATCGGGCTTTACGCCAGCGGCATCCAGGATCAAATGCGTGGCCTTGCATGCGGCAATCGCCTTCAGATGCCCAAAGGCATCGCGGAACCAGTCCTGTGCGGCGCTGTCCTTGCTCAGCATCTCGCCCGATGCCATCGGGATCACAGAGGCAACCGCATCAAACTGCGCCGATGGCGCGCCGGCCAGTTGGGCATCGGCGGCGATGTGCTTGCCATCGCTCAAGGTCGCGCCGCCAATCTTGGGCGCAATGATCTTGACCATGGCCTTCTCGGCCAGGATGGCTTTTTGCAGCGCGGCCACGTTCTCGGCGTTGGAGCCATCGTCCACCAGGATGGCAACGCAGCGGCCTTCCAGGGTCGGCTTCATGCGGTCGATGATGCGCAGCGCAGGGCTGGGCGGCAGGTCTTGCACGGGCACCGCTGGCTTGGCCGGTTTGGGCAGCGCAGCCAGGCCCAGGCCCTTGGCCACGCGCTTGCCCAGGTCACTGTCAATCACTAGCAGATGGGCGACCACAGCTTCACGCACATGGGGCGTCTGCACCTTGGACAGCTCAAACACCAGGGCGCTGGCGATATGCGCTTGTTCCAGCGCGCTTTGGCTGGTGTAGAACAGGCGCGCCTGGCTGTAGTGGTCGGCAAAGCTTTCGGGGCGGATGCGGCTCTTGGCATCGGCCTCGGACGGCTGCGCAAACGAGCGGAAGCCCTGGGCGCGCGATTCGCGGGGCGAGTTCGGGTCCAGGCTCGATGGCTCGTAGGCTACGCGGCCCTTGGGCACCTGGGTTTGCATATGGCCATCGCGCTGGGTATGCGCAAACGGGCACTTGGGCGCATTCACGGGTATCTGCGTAAAGTTCGGTCCGCCCAGGCGCGAGAGCTGCGTGTCCAGGTACGAGAACAGGCGGCCCTGCAGCAGCGGATCGTTGGAGAAATCAATGCCTGGCGGCACATTGGCCGGGCAGAACGCGACCTGCTCGGTCTCGGCAAAAAAGTTGTCCGGCCAGCGGTCCAAGGTAAAGCTGCCAACCTTCTTGAGCGGAATCACCTCTTCCGGAATGATCTTGGTTGGGTCCAGGTGGTCATAGGGCAACGCATCGGCCTCTTCCTGCGTGAACAGCTGCACAAACAGATCCCAGGCGGGCGCATGGCCGGCTTCAATCGCCTCGAACAGGTCGCGGCGGTGGTAGTCGTTGTCGGCAGACTGCAGCTTGGCGGCCTCGTCCCAGACAGTGGACTGGATGCCCAGCTGGGGCCGCCAGTGGAATTTCACAAAGGTGCTCTCGCCCTTGTCGTTGATGAGGCGAAAGCTGTGCACGCCAAAGCCTTCGATGGTGCGCAGGCTGCGCGGGATGGCGCGGTCGCTCATCGCCCACATGATCATGTGCATCGACTCGGGCATCAGCGAGATGAAATCCCAGAAGGTGTCATGCGCAGAAGCTGCCTGCGGAAAGCCCCGGTCCGGCTCCATCTTGACGGCATGCACCAAGTCGGGGAACTTCATCGCATCCTGGATAAAGAACACCGGAATATTGTTGCCCACCAGGTCCCAGTTGCCTTCGTCGGTATAGAGCTTGATCGCAAAGCCGCGTACATCACGCGGCGTATCGACCGAGCCTGCGCCGCCCGCCACGGTGGACATGCGCACAAAGATCGGCACCTTCTTGCCCACTTCGGTCAGCACCTTCGCCGTTGTGTATTTCTTCAGCGAATCGCTCAGCTCAAAATAGCCATGCGCTGCCGTGCCGCGTGCGTGGACGATGCGCTCTGGAATGCGCTCATGGTCAAAGTGCGTGATCTTCTCGCGCAGCACAAAGTCTTCGAGCAGGGTAGGTCCTCGGCCATAGGCGCGCAGCGAGTTCTGGTTGTCCGATACCGGAATGCCTTGCTGCGTCGTCATCACTGGGTGGCCGTCACCGGCCTGCTCATGGAGCTCGCCTGCGTTGCCTTGGGTCTTTGCTGCGGACGAGGTCGATTTGCGAGTGGTCATCGTGGATCTCCGTGGGGTTGGCGTTGTGGTCAGCCGGTGGGCTGGAACCACCAAGGATGACAGTTGCACCACGCCGCGCTTGTAGGCGTTTGGAGGGCTTGGCTGTATGCGTAGGCTGAGGTGGCGGCCTGTTTTCTCCGATGCCGCAGGCGAACGCAAAAAGGCCGCTCATCGAGCGGCCTGGGTGCTGGGGGAGCGATCTTCTTAATGGAAGAAGATGGCAATCAGAATGATGATCGGGATTGGCACGCCAATCAGCCAAAGCAGGATGGATCGCATGGTGTTTCCTTTCTAGGCTTGCCCGTAGGCAAAAGGGTTAAATCAGGTCAGGCAGAGGGTGGTTCAAGCGTCGCGCTGGCGGCCGCCAAAGGTGGCAGACAGGCTGCCGACAAAGGCCCCGATCAGCAGCACCACAAACATCCACAGCAGCGAGTAGGCGGTGGCCTTGCGGGCTTGCTCGGCCGTTTGCTTGGCCTTCACTTCGGCGTCTTGCGCAGCTTGCTTGGCCTTGTCGATCTGTTGCTTGACCTGGTCGTAGGTGGCTTGCACCTTCTTCTCGGACTCTTCCTGGCCCATGTCGGTGCGCTGTGCCACCAGGCGGCCCAGGTACTGGCGGTCGTCGTTGGACAGCGAACCCGCTTGCAGCGAATGCATGAAGACGCTGCTCATCTCGCTGGCGTCATCGGCGGCGGAGCGGGCCTTTTGGGCGGCGTTTTGCGCGCTGTCCTTCATGTCCTGCTTTTGCTGTTCGGTAGGGCCACCTTGGCGCAGCAGGCTGTTGATCCAGTAGTTCAGGTCCGAACCTGGCTCATTGGCCTTGCCAGCGGTCACGCCAGCAGCGCCGGTCAGTGCGGCAGAGGCGGCACCACCGATCACACCGGTGGCACCACTGGCTGCACCGCCCACCACTTGGGCCGCGCCGCTCACCACCGCACCGGCGGCCTTGGCCGTGCCGGAGATCGCAGCTCCTGCCACCGAGCCGGCTACTGCCACCATCAGCATCGTCGCCAGCGCCCAGGACAGAAAGCCATGGGCGGTGTCGCGGAAGTACACCTCATCGGTGTGCACGCCTTGCCACTTGGTGCGCAGTCGGCCAGCAATATAGCCACCCACACCGGCCGATGCCAGCTGCGTGAACGCCAGCCAGGCCACTGCCCCCCAGCCAATCGTCTCGCCGTCGGCCCCACGGCCCGACCAGACCGAGACCGACGACAGGCCCAGGCCAATGCCCAGCATGAACAGCAGTAGCGACAGCACGGCTGCTGCCAATGCGCCCGCAAAAATGGCGGCCCAGGAGACCGCACTTTCGCTGTTGCCCGCTAATGCGCGCGGCACTGCGCCGCCGGTGACGACGCGCTCTTCCTCTACATAGGTGGTGACCATGGCTATTCCTTGTTAGATGACGCCTTTATTCTGCTTTTGGCCCCCAAAAAGTTTGTAGTCCAAACGCGGGCCAGACCGTGCGCGCTTCGCTGTTAGCGCCATCAGCCGATCTGCGCAAAGGCGCGCCGGGCTTGGTTTTTGGCGTTGTGGCAGCAGGAATGCAGTGACCGTCTGAGACAGGGAGAGCGCAAGCTGGCGATCAGCAAAGTGCCATCAATACACCGCAATCGGCGCGGTGCCTTCGCCGGCAAACAGCCAGGCATGCAGTGGCTGCACGGCCATAGGCCCCGAGCCGGTGAACTCAGAAAACGCTGGCAGGTTCAAATAAGGCGCAGAGTAGGCCAGGCAAGGCAGGCGCTGGCGCAGCTGGGGCACGCGCATGGCCGGGTGCACATGGCCGTGGATATTGAGCGCAAAGTGGTGCACGCCCGGGCCCATGGGCTCGTGGCTCATCAGCACCTGGTTGCGTGCCAGGTGCGTGTGCACGTCATCGAGCAGCAGGGCCTCGGTCTGCAGGTAGCGGTCATGGTTGCCACGTGTCAGGCTAAAGCGGGTCTTGAGGTTGGCGCGGCGCAGGTTTTGCCACAGCTGAAAGGTGTCTTCACCAATAAAGCGGCCATGCACAAAGTCGCCCAGAATCACCAGCTCCTGCGGCTGCCACTTTTGCAGAATCTGGTGCAGGCGCAGCAGGTCCTGGCGCTGCACTTCCAGCGGCACGGCCACGCCCCGGCGGCGGAAGATATCGCTCTTGCCCAGGTGCAGGTCGGCAATGATCAGCAGGCTTTCCTGGGGCCAGAACAATGCGCGCTCAGTTAACACCAGAAACTCCATGCCGGCGATGCTGGCCGCGACATGGTCCTGGGGCGATGGCGAAAGTTGGATGGGGGAGAAAAGCTGTGCCGATTGCGTCCCTGCCATTAGTGGGTGTCCTGTGGTTGGGGCGCGCGCTGCGCAGTGCTGCGTGTGCCCTTGCGGGGGGCGGCCTGCTTGGGCGCCGCCTTGGTTGCGGCCTGGTTAAGGCTGCCGGGGTGGGGCGCGCGCTGCGGTGGCGTGCCCTTACGCGGGTCGCCCGGTCGTGGTGTTTGTGGTGCGCGTGCGGAGCGTAGTGCGCCTGGTGTGGGCTCGCCCCTGGCCTGGCGCTCTTGCTGCTCAGCCATGCGCCGCACCTTGTCCTGCCAGGTCTCATTGCTGAGCTGGCCGCGAAAGCTCTCCGCCCACAGCCCAAACGAGAACGGCGTGTGCTTGGCCGGAAAGCGCAATGCGATCTGCCGCCCTGCAATGCTGGCCAGCAGCCTTTGCATCGTTGGCAGGTGCAGCTCCTGGTCCAGCGCCTCTTGCCGGGCCTGGCGCAGCAGCAAATGCTCGGGGTCGTACTTGCTCAGCACATCAAACAGCAGGCTGGCAGATACCTGCAACTGCCTATCGCTGGCGCGGCTCTTCTTGCCCGGCACCTTGGACTGCACCAGGCCGGCAATCTGGGCAATCTCTTTGAAGCGCTTGCGTGCCAACTCGCTGAAGTTCACGGCGGACCGTAGATCGGTGTCAAGCCCGTCCTGCTTGAAAATCTCTGCCCAGTCCACCGTATTCGCATCGATGGGCAAGGTGGGCTGGACCATCAGCCCGATCTCATTGCAAGCCCAGGCAAAGGTATTGGCTTGCCGATGCGCCAGGCGCGTGGCAATCAGCACCGCCAGCCCCTCATGCGCGACACGGCCGGCAAAAGGATAGACAAACAGCGGCGCCGCCTTGCCCGCCTGGGGGGCTTGGGTTTGGCCCACCTGCTCGATCAGCAGTTGGCCCGCATCCGGCACCAGCGAGCGCTGGCTTTGCAGCTGCAGCAAGGGCTGCAGCCATTGCAGCTCGCGGGCGTGCGGCGCGTCATCGGCGGCAGGGCTGGCAGCAGCTTGGCTCAGCAGCTGCTGCATACGTTCGCCCAGGGATGAGGACATCGGCATCAGCGAGCCGGCCCAGGCGGGGGTCAGCAGGCCCACCTGGGCACTGCGGCGCACCCAGGCGGTATTGTTCTCCAGCCGCACCAGCACCAGGCTGCGGCCGGCAAAGTTAAACACATCGCCAGCGTTCAGGCGGGCAGTAAACGCCTCTTCGACCGAGCCCAGCCGCGCGCCGCGCAGGTACTGCACATTGACTGCGCCATGCGCGGTGATGGTGCCGATCGACATGCGGTGCATGCGCACCACGCCGGTGTTGGCCGGCTGGCACAGGCCATCGGCACAGTGCAGACGCTCGTACTGCGGGTATTGCACAAGGGAGTCGCTGCCATGCTCCAGAAACGCCAGCACCGCCTGCCACTGCGCATCGCCCAGATCACGAAAAGCGGCAGTGCGCCGCACCTCGGCCAGTAGTTCCGGTGGCCTAAAGCCCCCCGCCAGCGCCGCGCTCATCGCATGCTGGCTCAGCACATCAAAGCACAGGCGCAGGGGCTCGCGCCGCTCATACACCTGGGCCTCGGCCAGCTCGCGCACGGCGGCAAACTCGGCCAGGTCCATCGCCTGGGTGGCAACCGCTTCTACATGCACAGCAGCACCAGGCCGGTGCTTGGCGCGGCCAGCGCGCTGCACCATGCGCGCCACAGACCGTGCGCCGCCAATCTGGATTACGCGCTCCACCGCAGGGAAGTCCACGCCCAAATCCAAACTACTGGTCGCCACCACACAGCGCAGGGTGCCTGCGCGCAAGCGCTGCTCCACCGACTGGCGCACGCCCTGGTCCAGCGAGCCATGGTGGATCGCCAAGGTGTCAGCGTCTTCCGGCCAGATGCTCGCCAGCGCCGTGTGCCACAGCTCGGCCTGGGCGCGGGTATTGGTAAACACAATGGTGCTGGGCGCGCTGAACACCAGTTTGGCCACCTCGCCCAGATTGGCCAGGCCCAAATGCCCCGCCCAGGGCATGCGCGTTCCCAGTGGCGGCGTGATGCTGTGCAGATGAAAAGGCTTGGGCCGCATGTCCTGGACCAGCGCCGGCTCCTTCACCTGCCAGGCGCTCAGCAGCACGTCGCTGGCCTCTGCCAGGTTGCCAATCGTCGCCGACAGGCCCCAGACCTGCGCGCCCGGTGCCAGCGCCTGGATGCGCGCCAGGTTCAGCTGCAGCAGCACCCCGCGCTTGCTGGGCAACAGCTCATGCCACTCATCCACCACAATGCAGCGCAGCTGGCTAAACTGCTCGCGGCTGCGCTCATGGCTCAGCAGCAGCGCCAGGGATTCGGGCGTTATCACCACCAGTTGCGCCTTGCCGTTGTCGGTCAGGCGTTTGTCGCGCGATGTGGCATCTCCCGTGCGCATCGCCACTTGCCAATGCGGCAGCACCGCCGCTACCGGGCCGGTGATGCGTTCGCGGGTGTCGCTGGCCAGGGCGCGCAGGGGCGTTACCCAGAGCATGCGCGGGCCATGCGCTGCGCGGCCTTCGGGCGTCTCGGCCTCAGCCATCGCCTGCATCAACGGGCCCCCCAGCGCCGCCAAAGTCTTGCCCCGCCCCGTGGGCGCCGATATCAAACCGCTGTGCCCATCCGCATAAGCGCGCCAGGCCTGCTGCTGGAAGACGGCCGCGCCTATGTCCTGGTCCTTCAACCAGTCGCGCCAACGCTTGGCCGCGCGCTGCATTGCGCGGTCGCTGGGGGCTGTGGTGTCGGTCCGCTCAGCCATCGGCCAACTCCAGCAAGGCGCCCAGCTGGTCGGCATCCTGCGCAGTCTTGTCCTCGCGCCAACGCAAGATGCGCGGAAAGCGCACTGCCACGCCGGATTTGTGGCGGGTCGAACGGTTCACGCCTTCAAAGGCAATCTCAAACACGAGGCTGGGCGTGACAGAGCGCACCGGCCCAAAGCGCTCCACCGTGTGGCTGCGGATCCATTTGTCCAGCCGCAAAATCTCCACATCGGTGAGGCCCGAATAGGCCTTGGCAACAGGCACCAGTGCATCGCCGCTCCACACCGCAAAGGTGTAGTCGGTGTGCAAGGTGCTGCGGCGGCCGCTGCCGCTTTGCGCATAGATCAGCACCGCATCAATGCTGAACGGGTCCACCTTCCACTTCCACCAATCGCCCCGGCGCCTGCCTTCCTTGTAGGGCGATGCCAGCGCCTTCAGCATCAGGCCTTCGGCATTGCGTTCCGCAGCGGTGTTGCGCAGGGGGGCCAGTGCCTCCCAGTCATCAAAC
>NZ_KE148591.1:0-8441 GCF_000410635.1 Comamonas sp. B-9 | reverse complement strand
GGGCGACAGGCCCAGCGCGGGCAGCTGGGCCTGGTTGATCACCTGCTCCAGCCTGGCACGGCGCTGCTGCAGCGGCTGGGCGCGCAGGTCTTCGCCTTCAAATTCCAGCAGGTCGTAAAACAATATGCGCGCCGGTACGGTCTGCATCAGCTTGGCAGAAGGCTTGCGCTTTTGAATGCGGCTTTGCAGCGCCACAAAGCCCAGCGGCTTGTTCTGCTCGTAATCCCAGGCGAGCAATTCGCCATCCAGCACCATGTCGCGCGGCAACAGTGCGGCGGCGGCTTCCAGCTCCGGAAAGCGGCCATCCAGCCTTTCCTCGCCGCGCGACCACAGATAAGGTGCATGTCCCTGGCGCCGCACCAGCTGCACCCGTATGCCATCCCATTTCCATTCGGCCAGCCAGTCCTTGGGGTCGCCCAAGGCTTCTGGCTCTTGCGGCAAGGGGGAGGCGAGGTAGAAGGGGTAGGGCTTATCCAGCAGCTGCGCGCTGGTGTCCGGGTCCATCAAGGCCTCATAGGCCTGGGCACTGGGCAACCATTCGCCCACCATGCGGTGCGCCATATCGGCGGCAGATATGCCCACCAGGGGCGCGAGGCTGTTTTGCAGGCTGCGCTTGTTAACGCCGGCGCGCAGCGATCCGGTCAGCAGCTTGTTAAAGACCAGGCGCGAAGGGGTATCGAGCTGCTGCCAGGCCTGCTGTATCGCGCGCTTGCGCTGCTCGGCATCCGCTGCCACCAGCGGCAGCAAAAACTGCTCGGTCCATTCGTCCAGACGGCTGTCGTTGTCGGGTGTTTTAAAGGTCGCGCCCAGCAAGGAGGCATGCCAGGGCGCATCGGCATCGGGGGCCACGGCTGTGCCGGGCGCATTAGCCAGCTCAGGGTGTTTGATACCCTGCTTTTGCCATGCCGCCACCAACAACGACAAGGTCTCCGCCAAATCGCCCACCTGGCGGTAGCTCTCTTCCACCAGCCACAGCGGCAAGGCGGTCAGCTCGCTCACCCAGCTGCGCAGCTCAGTGGTGGTGGCCAGGCGATTCTTGCCGGTGTTCACCTTGCCGCCACTCAGCACATACACGGCCCAGGTCGCCTCGGCCGCAGTGGCGCCGGCAAAGTACTGCTGCAGGGCCTGCTCCCGGTCGCGCGTGCCGGAGGCTTCGTCCAGCAACTGGTACAGCGCCACAAAGCGGTTCATTCGGCCGCCTCCTCTTCATCGCCATAGGCAGTACGCAGGCGCTCCGCCTGTATGCCCAGGCTCTGCAAGTAGGGGATCAGCGCATCGGTATTGCCATGGGTGGCCAGCACCCGCTGGGCGCCGCTCTCGGTAATGGTGTCGACGAGCTCCTGCCAATCGGCGTGGTCCGATATCACAAAGCCGCGCTGCATATTGCGCCGCCGCCGGTTGCCGCGCAGCAGCATCCAGCCCGAGGCAAAACCTTGCTCCACCTGCCGAAAGCGTTTGAGCCAGGCCGAATCTTGCGCGGAGGGCGGTGCCAGCACCATACGGCCAGCAAAGTCGGTATCGGTGGGCACATCGGCCACCATCTCGGTAGCGGCCAGCGCAATGCCCGCCTGCCGGTAAATATCGGTGCCGCGTGCCATCGCACCATGCAGCAACACGGGGGCATCCAGCTTGCCAGCCAAGCCCGCCAGCACCCGCTGGGCCTTGCCTAGGCTGTAGGCATACAGCACTGCCGCCTTGCCCTGTTCCTTGCAATGCGCCACCCAGCGCTCAATGCGCTCCACCTCATGGGCCATCGTCGGCCAGGCGTACACCGGGTAGGCAAAGGTGGCCTCGCAAATCAGGGTGTCGCAGCGCAGCAGCTCAAACGCCTCGCAGGTGGGATCCGGCTCGCGCTTGAAGTCGCCCGTAAACACCCATACCGCATCGCCGTGCTGCACCCGCACCTGGGCCGAGCCCAATATGTGCCCCGCCGGATGCAGCGACACCTGCACCTCCCCCATCGTGATCGTCTGCCCAAACGGCAGCGCATGGATGTTCTGCTCCCCCAGCCGCCAGTGCAATATCGGCTCGCTGGTCGAGCTGCAGTAGTACTCGCCCATCCCCACATGGGCATGGTCTGAGTGGCCGTGGGTGACAAAAGTGCGGTGTACCGGCTTCCAGGCATCAATAAAAAAATCCCCAGCCGCGCAGTACAGACCTTTGTCGGTCAGGGTGATGACGTCAGCGGGTGGGGCGTTGGCAGATGCAGAAGCAGCGAGCATGGGCAAATTCTGCGGCTGCGGGGGCGGGGGCGGGCGTCAGAGTTTGCCTTGTTGGGGTGCGGGAGTGGGGGGAGGCTCGGGATTCGCGCAAGTTCTAGGGCAGAGGTGATCGCTGAATAAGCGCCCCGAGTTGCTAGATGACTAGCTTTATTGATGAAGTCACTGATACGATCAGCTGCTAAAGGGGTGACATATGCTTGATCGGGTTCCAGTTCCTACAGACAACATCTATAAATTTATTGCGCTGTTTTCATTAGTGGTGCTAGTGTTTTCTTCTTGGCAAATGATATCCGTCACGACTGCGAGTAACGCAATTGTCATTAAGAACTTCCCAGAGATCGAAGAACTTAAATCTTTGGATATGCGAACTCGTGCTCAGGAGGCAAAGCTTGCTGTGCTGGAGCGAGAAATGGAAGTGGTCATAAACGATAGAAAAGTCTATGTAAATATACTGATATTCTTTACGGTTTCTGCAATTTTTGGAATTATTTATGGATTTTGGATCTGGCGTCGAGATATACAGCCGATGGTAGACGCACAGAACAAAGCTCAGTTGGAGTTGTTGCAGCTTCAGGTTGAGCAACTTCGGTTGGAGAATAAAAGATTGGTGGATTCTTATCAGGTTGATAAGCCTGCGCAGGGTTCAATAACCGTGACTGAGGTCTTGAAGGCTCTTTTTTTTAGATAGACGAATATATTTTTAATGTGTATTTGTGCCGTGAATTCACTCGCACAACTCAATGTGGCTAATGAATAGTATTCTCTAAATTAGCCAATGTATCGTATTTATATCTGCTCAGTAATCGAATTTATAATTGAGTGCTAAAACTACAGGATAGAACGCAATCCCATTCGGTTTGGGATTTATTTAGGCCTCTCATTAGGCGCAAAATTGATAGTTTGAAATTGTTATGAGGTAATTGATAAAATTTATAAAGTATTTCAGTTTCTAATCCATGTAAGCGCATCAGTCTGATTTGAATCTCATGTCAATGTATTTAGGCTGCATGATCCAAATGCTGTATGAAGTTCCTAAGAATGTCAGCTGCCTGTCGGTCAGAGGTAGGAGATCTATTGAAAGCTACAGAACTTCGGCGATGAGCACTAATAACGCGAGGAGAATCTGCGACGATGCCTCTGTCTACCGTTGCCAAAACAGTCAATGCGTGCTCCGAAATTAAGTGACTAGAATGAAGAATACCAGCCTCCATTGAGTATAGAGTGACGGCCTTCTCCACACTTTCCTCAATCATAGTTAGTTCGACATCATCGCGGATATTTTTCATAGATGATTCGCCGTCTTTATAGAGGACCTCGAATACCGAGTATCGGTCGGCGCTCGACGTCTCATTAATGCCGTAGATGCAATTACTCAGCTCGCCTAGTAGAACAAGGCTTGAAAAAGAGAAGACATGGTCGTGAATCTCCCAGCCAGGTTCTTGAGCCCAATCAAACTGCTTGCTCCATAGATGAATACGCAGCGAGCGGCATTCGTCGAGTGACCATCTGCAGGCAAAGAACCCGAGCGGATGTCGCTGGGCTGTCATCCTGGATTTTCCTTCCCGCGTTTGAAGTTCGACTTCCAAATGCATGAGTTCTATGATTTGGGTCTTTAAATCACACGTATAGCGATTAGCCTCCAAGGCACCATGAATATGTTGAACAAGCTGTTGGTATGTCATGTGTACAAGCGTTTGGGTCGGCTAATCAGTTTCGCAGCTTCCGAGACGGCCACTTCATTGTTTGCTATTGGGGCTAGGTAATCAATGGATTTAAGAAGTGTTTGGATGGAGTTTTTGATTTTCATTGAAGGCTCCGTTGGGTGTGCAAGTGCGAGGTTGCGCAAGCTGTCACGTAATACAGTGAAATCGAATGAAATTCCCTGGCCCTTCTGTGCATCTGCCTCTTTTTGATACCAGCCATAGAAGTGGCCACGTGCAGAAAATGCGACAGCAGATTCTGTCGCGGACTCTTGTGTGAGAATAGCTTCGTGATCTGAGACGTCCGCCCTGAATGGAGTAAATGAGCGCCTTAGATAAATAGTTATATTTATTCCAGGGTAGTCGGCAACATAAGCGGCCATATAAATGCTGGCTATAATCTTGGCTATTACTTCGTCAAGAGTTTCAGACTTTTTATTTTCTGGTAAAGACCATTTAATTAATTCTAAGTCAGCAGCGCTGTGCGACGCTTTGGAGACTCGTGCGCGGTGGCCAACGTAGGCGTCAATTGCCGCCTCATCTGTAGGATCAATAAGAAACAGTGTTATGACCTTTGGATGTCCAGAAGTCCGTGCTGATTCAACAAGAATCGGTAGAACTGCGTAGGATACAAAGCTCGCTGTATTTCCTATAAAAACATAGCTCTGAGACTTTCTCGCATTTCTAAGTAAACGGTCAGTAATCTGACCAGGTGACACTTCGATCACTCGATCACCCGGATCAATCCAGTCCAAAATCCATCTGTAGGTAAAAGCAAGAAGCAACGCAGCAATAGCGCCGGCTATCAGGTTCTCGATCACAGCCTTGATTATTGAGGCGTGCTGTTTTACTAAATGTGAGGTGCCTGCATCCATGAATGCGATCAGGAAATAGTCTGCGACGTATAGTAATGTGCAAATCGCGAATACTATGGCTGCGAAAATGTAACGATGGTTCTGGCTTTGAGGTAAATCGTTGCTGGATTGATTCATGAGGTTTAAATCTGTGCCTAAGAAAATATTAAAATTTGAAGAGGCGTCAAGCAATGCTATTTTGTAGCACCTTCGAAGTTGGCCATTTTCGTAGCACAGTCGCAACGTCCCTATTACCGGAATGTCGCGGATACAGCGGGTTCCGCTCGTAGCTGCGATCGGCAGCAACTCCTGAAAAAGGCGAAAACCTCACTCCTGTCCCCCCAACAACACCCTCGCCAACCGCTCCCCATCCTGCCGCCAAAACGCCGGATCCGCCTGCCGGATCCGATCAATCGCGTTATTCATATGCGCGGTCGCTGCCGCCCGTGCAGCCGCAGGGTCACCCGCCTCAATCGCCTCCACAATCCGCGCATGCTCTTGGGTCACGGCAGCGGCAAAGTCCTGCCGCCGTGCCTCATTGGCGCGGGTAATGCGCGTGGCACCCGCCAGCACCTGCGACAGGTAATCCAGGGTACTGAGCAGAAACGGGTTGCCGGAGGCCTGGGCGATGACGCGGTGCAGGGCGACGTCTTCGGCTACACCGTCTTTGCCATCGGCTACGGCTTTGGCCAAGGCTTTGACGCCAGCGCGGATGCGGCGCAGATCGGCGGTGCTGCGGCGGGCGGCCGCTAGTTCGGCCACTTCGGCTTCTAGCGCGCGGCGCACTTCTACGATTTGGATAACGGCTTCTTGCGAGGCGGCATGGCCTTTTTCCAGGTCCAGCGGTTCGGCCCTAGGCGCTTGTACAAAGACACCGCTGCCTTGGCGGGAGGCGACCAGGCCGCTGGATTTGAGGCGGGACAGCGCCTCGCGCACCACTGTTCGGCTTACGCCAAACTGCGCCACCAGCAGCAGCTCTGTAGGCAGGCGGTCGCCCGGTTGCATGTGCCCTTGCCGAATGCTGGCCTCCAGCGCCTGGGCCACTTGGTCGGCGAGGGAGTTGGCGGCCTTGACGGGCGTGAAGGAGATCGGCATGCGAGGGGCAGGAGCTGGTGGATAAGCGCAGGACTGGCTGCTGCCAGGCCGCAAGATGGCGCTTACTGTACTCCAGCCCAGGGGCGCTGCCTGCGCCCTAGGCGCAATGGATGGCTATGCCTTGTGTTTGGCCAAGGGGCAGGCTGCTGTGGATGCGGTGGCGGCATCTGCCGCAGCGGGGCGATCTGCTTGCTACCGGCCTGTATATGCCAGCACGCCAACGCCAAAGCCGCAGGCCCTTATCGGCGGCCTGCAGCGGGGTGCGTGGTGGCCGCTGCTCTGCATGCGCTGCAACGGCTGCGACCCCATCAGCAGATGCCAGCCTTACTTAGGCAGCAGCACCTTGTCGATCACATGGATCACGCCATTGGATTGGTAGACATCGGGGATGGTGACGGTGGCGGTGCCGCCTTTCTCGTCCGTCAGCATGACCTTGGAGCCTTGGGCTTTGGCCACCAAGGTGCCGCCGCTGACGGTCTTGATGCTGGCCATGCCTCCGCCATCTTTGATCATCTTGCTGATCGCTGCGGCATCCCACTTGCCTGCCACCACGTGGTAGGTCAGCACAGTGGTGAGCATTCCCTTGTTCTCGGGCTTGAGCAGGCTGTCTACGGTGCCGGCTGGCAGCGCTGCAAAGGCGGCATTAGTCGGGGCAAACACGGTGAAGGGTCCGGGGCCCTTCAGCGTATCCACCAGGCCTGCTGCCTTGACCGCTGCCACCAAAGTGGTGTGGTCTTTGGAGTTGACGGCGTTGTCGATGATGTCCTTGGTGGGTAGCATGGGCGCGCCGCCCACCATCACGTCTTTGGCGATCGCTGCCATGGAGGTGCTTGCCACCATGAAAGCCATGCCATAAGAGACCAGTTTGCGCGTACTTTGAATCGAGGCCATGAGATGCTCCTTGCGTGTGGATGTTCAGCCGAAAAAACGTTGCGGCTGTTTGGAATACGCAGCGGGTGGCGCAGTGGATTCAACAAATATTGAAAAGTTTTTAGGGGGTGGTGCGGGGACACGATGCAGGCAACGAAAAAAAATTTGCGTTAGCTGCATCCATACGAGCATCTGCCGACTAGTACCACTAACAGCACACATCAAACAGCGCTGTTTTCACTCTCGTCCTTCTGTCCCCCTAACTAGGAGAACTCGTATGTTGACCTCTCGCACAGCTCCCCGTATCGTCGCCATCGCCACCGCAGTGGCCTCCATCGGCTTGCTCACCGCCTGCGGCTCGATGCAGAAAAAGGAAATGGCTTTCTCGCAGGCTTCGCTGCCAGCGACCATCCAGGTGCCAGCCGGCCACAAGGTGGCTTGGGAAACAGTGGGTAGCGGTGACATCACCTACGAATGCCGCGACAAGGCCAATGCAGCCGGCCAGACCGAATGGGTGTTTGTGGGCCCAGACGCAGTGCTGAAGGACCGCGCTGGCAAGTCGGTTGGCCGCTACTACGGCCCACCAGCTACTTGGGAAGCGAACGACGGCTCCAAGCTGACGGCCACCCAGCTGGCCGTGGCGCCAGCAGGTGCCGGCAATCTGCCGTACCAATTGGTGAAGGCCAACCCCGCAACGGGCAGCGGTGCCCTGGTGGGTGTGAGCCATATCCAGCGCGTGGCCTTGAAGGGCGGTGTGGCACCGGCTGACAAGCCTTGCACGCCAGCGCAAAAGGGCCAAAAGACGGTGGTGCAGTACCAAGCTGACTACATCTTCTGGAAGCCAATGTAAGTTTCTGTTTTAGAGCGGCTACACTCGAAGAAGGATTTCCTCCCCTTTCCTTCTTCGTGGATTGCCTTCATGCCGCCTGCCGCTTCTGTGACCGACGACAATTTTGACCATGCTTTGGCGCTAGAAGCTTGCGCGCGTGGCGACCGCCATGCGCTGCAGCGTATCTATGAGCAAGAGTCGCGCTATCTGCTGGGGGTGGCCATGCGCATTGTGCGCAGCCGCGCAGCGGCTGAAGATGTGCTGCACGATGCCTTTGTGGCGATCTGGAGCAAGGCGCACAGTTTTGATGCGGCACGGGGTGCGGCTAGAGGCTGGATCTATAGCATTGTTCGGCACGCCGCATTGAACCGGGTGCGCAGCAGCGCCCGTGAAAGCGCGCTGGATGAGCCGACGGCCGCTGCCTACGAGGCCAGCGCCGCGATGGCTGCCTGGCAGGAAGAGGGCGATGCCCTGGACCGCCAGGCCCAGCTGGGCCGCCTGGGCCAGTGCCTGGATGGCCTGGAGCCACAGCGCCGCGAATGCCTGCTGCATGCCTATGTAGATGGTTGCAGCCACAGTGAGATTGCAGCGCGGGTGCAGGCCCCGCTGGGAACCGTCAAAGCCTGGATACAGCGGGGCCTGCGCGCCCTGCGGGAATGCATGCAATGAGCGCCGATACCAACCACCAATTGCCGCCCGATGGCGACAGCCCCGACGACCTGCAGACGCTGGCCGGCCAGTATGTGCTGGGCACGCAGGGTGCTGCAGAGCGTCGCGCAATCGAAGAGCGCCTGCCGCAGGATGCTGCGCTGCGCGCCGCCGTGGATGCCTGGGAGCAGCGCCTGCAACCCTTGACCACTCTGGCCCCGCC
>NZ_APCR01000061.1:0-11143 GCF_000410635.1 Comamonas sp. B-9 | reverse complement strand
GGCCTCAACCGGGGCTGCTGGCGCAGCAGCCACTTCCAGCGCGTGGCCCTTGGTGGCCGCGCGCAGTGCATCGGCCATGGCCGAGTTCAGCACCGGCGCTTGGCCTGCAGGGCGCTCGCGGCGCTCCTGCTTGGGCTGGCGACGCGTATCACCGCCCGCTGCGGGCGCTGCCGCAGCTGGTGCCGGTGCGGAAGCATCAGAAGAGGTGGGGAGGGTCGGTTCGGTCATAAACAGAGGCTGGCGCCGAAAAAAGGGCAGACCCGCCAAGAGCAGCTGCACCGGTAAAAAGCAAAACGCCCTGGATCACCCAAGGCAAGACTGCAAGTATAACGAATCAAGCCCATCGCCCCGTAAGCAGCTGCACACCGCAGCAGGGCTTTAGAACGGACGCAGACAAGGCCAGCTGCGCGCTTGCATGGCAAAGCCAGGCCACCCAGCAGCCCCGGCTTTGTCCTTTGTCAATAAGTGCCCGGATACTCGCCCCCGTCGATCAGCCAGCTCTGCCCGGTCACATAGCCGGTGTGCTGCGATGCCAGGTAGGCGATCAGCGCGCCGACTTCTTCGGGCTGGCCAAAGCGGCCTGCGGGGTTGGCGGCCTCGCGGCTTTGGCGCACCTCGGCCGGCGAGCGGCCGCTTTGCTGGGCGAGCTTGTCGATGTGGCGGGCCTGGGCATCGGTGTCGAATGCGCCGGGCAGCACATTGTTGATGGTGACGTTGTGGCGCACCGTCTGGCGCGCCAGGCCCGCGACAAAACCGACCAGGCCCGAGCGCGCGCCATTGGACAGGCCCAGCTCGGCATGCGCCGCCTTGACGCTGCGCGAGACGATATTGATGATGCGCCCGTAGCCGCGCTGCTGCATGCCATCGACCACGCGGCGCATCATGTCGATGGGGCCGACCATCATCATGTCCAGCGCCGCGTGCCAGGTCTCGTCCGTCCAATCCCGGAAGTCGCCGGGCGGGTAGCCGTCCGAGTTGTTGACCAGAATGTCCGGCTGCGGGCAGGCAGCCAGCGCGGCCTCACGCCCCGCCTTCTGGGTGATATCGGCCACCACATAGCGCACGGGGCGGCCACATTCTGCCGACAAGGCCTGCGCCGCCGCCTGCAAGCTGCTTTCAGTGCGCGCGGCGATCACCACGTCCACCCCTTCCAGCGCCAGCTGGCGCGCGGCGGCATAGCCCATGCCCTTGCTGCCGCCCCAGACCAGCGCGGCCTTGCCCGTCAATCCCAGATCCATGGTGTGGTTCCTCAGCTTTGTTCGCTCAACTCGGCCACGGCGGCCGCTTCGTTCTGGAAGATGAAGCTGTCGCTGTAGATCTTGTCCAGCGCCGCGCCCGACAGCGCCATCAGCGCTTTCGCATCGGCAATCATAGAGGGCGATCCACACAGGTAGATCGAATACTCGGACAGGTCCTCGAAGTCCTCGGCAATGGCGTCCTGCACATAGCCGCGCCGGCCAGTCCAGCGATCGGACGGGCGCGAGAGCACCGGCACAAAGCTGAACTCATACAGCTGCCCCGCCCAGGCCGCGATCTCATCGAGCAAATACAGATCGGCCTCGCTGCGCATGCCCCAGTAGAAGTGGATCGGCGGGCAGTCGGCATCGCCCAGCAGCGATTCGAGAATCGCCTTGATCGGCGCAAAGCCGGTGCCGGTGGCGGCAAACACCATCGGCTGGGAGTCCTGCGCGCGGTAGTAAAAGCTGCCATGGGGCAGTTCCAGCTCCAGCACATCATCCACTGCCATCGTCGCCAGCAGGCCATCGGTAAAGCGCCCGCCGGCAATCTTGCGGATCTGCAGGCTGACGCGCCGGCCCTGCAGCGGTGTGGCCATCGAGAAGCTGCGGTGCGCACCACCGGGCAGGCAGATGTTCAGGTACTGGCCGGGCACATAGCGCAGGCCATGGTCCTCGGGCAGGTCGAGCGCCAGGTGGTAGATATCGGGCGTGTGCATGCGCAGCTCGGCCACCGTGGCCCGCACCCGGGTGGGTGCGGAGCTGTCCGGCCCGGTCGCGATGCTGATGACCAGGTCGGACTGCGCCCGGGCCTGGCAGGCCAGCGCATAGCCCTGGGCGTGCTCGTCTTCGCCCATGGCCAGCGGCAGCTCGCCATCGGCATAGGCAAACTGGCCCTCTTCGACCTTCATGCGGCAGCTGCCGCAGCCGCCAAAAGTGCAGTCATGGGGCAGCGCCACGCCCTGGCGCGTGGCGGCGTCGAGCACCGATTCATCGGCGCCCACGTCAAACGATTGCTGCGTCTGCAGCCACTGTACGCGGTAGTTCATCGCAGACCTCAGCTCGGTTGTCCCTGGCGCTTATTTCTTGATGTCGGCCTGCACCAGCACATCGGCGGTGGCGCCCAGGGGGTCTTTCAGCGCCTGCAAGGCGGCCACGCCACAGGCGGTGTCCTGCTCGCCATTGCCGCCCGACAGGCCCACGCCACCAATCACCTCGCCGTTGACGACAATGGGGTAGCCGCCAACGAAGACCGCAAACTTGCCCTCAAAGCTCCACTGGATGCCAAAGGCCTCGTTGCCCGGCAACGCCGGCCCATTGGGCAAGGTGTTGAACAGGTGCGTGGAGCGCTTGTGACCCGCTGCCGTGAAGGCCTTGTTCCAGGCGATCTGCGGGCCGGTGACGCGGGCGCCATCCATGCGCTCGAGCACCAGCGGAAAGCCGCCTTCATCGGTGATGCAGACCGTCTCGGTCACGCCAATTTCCTTGGCCTTGGCCAGTGCGGCCAGGGACATCACACGGGCTTCTGCCAGTTCCAGTTTCAGTGCGCTTTTCATCGTGTTTCCTCTTGCTGTCAGGGGTTCAGATACCGCGGTAGACGGTCTTGATCTGGGTAAAAAATTCCAGGCCGGCGCGGCCGGACTCGCGGAAGGTGGAGGTGCTGGAGTTCTTCAGCCCGCCAAAGGGCGCATTGACCAGGTTGCCGGTGGTCGTGCGGTTGATCTTGACGGTGCCCGCCTGGATCTCGTTGGTGAACACATGCATGTAGCGCGGGTTCATCGTGACGATGCTGGCCGACAGCCCGTACTGCGAGTCGTTGGCCTGGCGCAGCGCGTCGTCAAAATCGGCCACCTCGATGATCGCCAGCACCGGGCCAAAGATCTCTTCCTGCGCAATGCGCATGCTGTTCTTCACATCGGTGAACACTGCGGGCGACAGGTAGTAGCCATGGTCGAACTCGCCGCCGGTGAGCCGCTCGCCGCCGCAGAGCCAGCGCGCCTCGCTCTTGCCGATGTCGATATAGCGCTGCACGGTCTGCAGCTGCTTTTCCGTCGCCAAAGGGCCCAGGTCCATGCCCGGTGCCATGCCGTTGCCGATCTTGAGCTGGGACACGCGCGTCAGCAGCTTGTCGGTAAAGGCCGCCTTCACGCTGGGCACCACCAGGATGCGGCTGGTGCCGGTGCAGGCCTGTCCGGTGAGTGAGAAGCCGCCCTTGATCGCCAGGTCCACCGCCAGGTTGAGGTCGGCGTCCTCCATCACGATCAGCGGGTTCTTGCCGCCCAGCTCCATCTGCAAGCGGGTGGAGAGGTGCACGGTGCGGTGGATCTGGGTGCCCGCCGTCGTCGAGCCGGTGAACGAAATCGCGCGGATGGCCTGCGAATTGGTGATCACCGGCCCCACCTCGCCAGCGCGGCCGGTGACGCAGTTGACCACACCAGGCGGCACGCCCGCCCGCTCCAGCGCCTCGACCAGGCGCAGGCCCGAGAGCGGCGCATCCGACGAGGGCTTGAACACCACCGTGTTGCCGGTGATCAGCGCCGGCGCCAGCTTGCGCGCCGGGATGGACGCGGGGAAGTTCCAGGGCGAGATCACCGTCACCACGCCCAGCGGCTCGCGGTGGCTGAACACGTGCAGGTTGGCATCGTCCTGCGGGTAGGTCTCGCCGCCCAGGGTCTGGCCTTCGGTGGCATAAAAACGAAAGGTTTGCGCGCTGCGCAAGAACTCGTCGCGCGCCTGGCTCAGCTGCTTGCCCTCCTCGCGCGTCAGCTCCTGCGCAAACTGCTCCACGTTCTGTTCCAGGTAGCTGGCCGCGTCGTTGAGGATCTTGGCGCGCTTGCCAATGGCCAGCTTGCGCCAGCCATCAAAGGCTTTTTGCGCCGCCTGCACGGCCGCCTCGGCGTCAGCCGGGCCCGATGCCTGAAAACGCCCCACCACATCGCGGGTATCGGCGGGGTTGAGGTTGTCAAAGGTGCTGCCCAGCAGGCAGGGCACCCAGGCGCCGTCGATATAGTTCAGAAACGTTTGCACGGTGTCGGCCATGGTCGGAGGTCTTGGAGAGGTGGGGGGGTCGGTCACAGCGGCGGCCGCAAGGGTGCGCCGCTGCGCGGGGCAAGGGGGTGCCGCCAGGCTCAGGCGGCCAGCAGCTCTTCCTGCGAGATCTGCAGGTCCTTGGCGACATAGTCGTGGTAGAGCGCCGCCGTGTAGAGCAGGCGCATCTGGGCACCAATCTCGCAGATGCGCAGGCACTTGGCTTGCAGCTCGGGCGTGTTGGCGTGTTCCAGCACGATCTGGTAGCCACGCTCGCCATGGATTTCGTCAGAGACGATGTGCAGGTCAAAGAACTCGACCTCTTCATCGGTAAAGCCGTACTTGTCACGCAAGGTGGGCGTCTGCTTGCGGTAGATCGACGGCACCTGCGACTCCAGGCCCACGACCAGCCCAGCCACCGCAACCACCGGGTCTTCGCGCATCGCAATCGCATAGCACCAGGACTGCAGGCCGCGTGTGGTGGGCGACATGTTGTTGGGGTCGACCACGCGCTCACGCGTCGTGCCGCAGGCCTCGGCAAAGCGGATCAGCAGATCGGTGTGGCGGGCGCCACCAATCTCTTCCTCATACATATTGGCCAGCAGAAAGTCCTTGGCCTCCGTCATATGGTCCGGCGTGCGGGCATACAGATAGCCCAGGTAGTCGGCAAACGGGCCTACATAGTGGTAGTGGTTCTCGGCCCAGCGCGCCAGGTGCTCACGGCTCAGGCGGCCAGTGGCCCAGGCCACGCTGAAAGGGGCCTTGTTGGCGCTCTTGCCCTTGATGGCATTTTCAAGCGCAGCGCGGAATTCGTCGCGGTTCATCAATGTGCTGGTCATGGCGGGTTCCTCTGAAATGTTGGGGTCGTCGCCAAGTCAAACCGATCCAAGCGACGAAGTTAGAATACTGTATACAGAAAACATGGTCAATGTTTTCACACCCTCTTCCGCCTCAGTGCTTACCCCTATCCCCAGCAAATCTCAGAGCTACGCATTGTCATTTCACAGCCACAATACCTTGATATTCCATCGTTTTCAGGTGCACCCATGCAGCCCCAATTCCCTTTGCATCAGGTTATCCCTAATACAAGCACAACATCTGTTTGTATACAGTATACGTAATTGCAATGCGGAGAAGCCCATGCCCCAGATCACCTTTCACAAGAACGGACAGACCTTCCAAGGCGAGGTCAAGACCGGCGCCAACCTGGTGGTGCGCGCGGGGATCAAGCAGTTCCCCTATCCCCACCTGGCCTACCAGTGCGGCATGGGCAAGTGCGCCACCTGCGCCTGCAAGGTGCTGGCGGGGGCTGAGCATTTGCCGGCGCCGAACTGGAAAGAAAAGAAGCAGCTGGGCGCGCATCTGGACGAGGGCTTCCGCCTGGTCTGCCAGCTCTGGCCCGAGCAGGACCTGGAGCTGGAACAAGTGCCGCTGCCGGCCACCAACGCCGGTACCGCCAGCGCCACCCAGCCCGCAGGCACAGCGCCCGCCACCCCTGCAGCCTGAGGACCGCCCATGTTTGTGATCTTGACCAGCAAGCCCGGCCAGTACCGCACGCAGCCCAATGCCGACATCACCCTGCTCGAAGCCTGGGACTACCACTTCTGCGGCCGCCTGCTGGCCCGCTTTGCCGTGGGCGAGTTGCTGCGCGAGACCAAGGTGCTGGTGATCGAGGATGGCCCCGGCGGGACCACCAACCAGGTGCCATCCAAGTTTCTGGAGCGCTTTGACTCGCTGGAGCAAGCGCGTAGCGAGCTGCAGCACCTGTGCCAGTTCGGCGCGCTCGATGCCAGCCTGACCCCGGCACCCCTTACCGCCCCGCCTGCCACCCCATCCGCTGCCTGATTGCCCCGTATGCCCACCATCACCTTTGTCAGCAACGACAACAAGACCGTCGAAGCCCCGGAAAACAGCAACCTGCTGCGCGTGTCGCTGCGCGAGAAAGGTGGCATCCCCTTCAAATGCGGCGGGGGCCTGTGCGGCACCTGCAAATGCCGCATCGAGGAAGGCCTGGCCCACACCGATGCCATCAAGGCCAAGGAGCGCAAGCATTTCAGCGACGAAGAGTTTGCCGCCGGCCACCGCCTGGCCTGCCAGACCTTTGTCAACGGCGACATCAAGGTCAGCTGGGTGCCCCGGCCATGAGCACCTGGACCGCCATGGCCGAGCACCTGAGTTGGGGCCGCTACCTGGCCATGGGGCTGATGGTGCTCGCCGGTGCCGCCATGCAGGGCGTGGGCGGCCTGGGCTATGCGATGTTCTGCGCGCCGCTGGCGGCGATCTTCTTCCCCGAGCTGGTGCCCGGCCCGCTGCTTGCCGTGGGCGCGCCGCTGGCCTTGCTGGCTTATCTGCGTGAGCGCGATGCGCTCAACCGCCAGGTCGCGGCAGCCACCTTGGTCGGCCGCGTTATCGGCACCTTTGCGGCCGCCGGGCTCTTGGTGGTCTTCAGCGCCCATGCGCTGTCCATTCTGTTTGCGGTGCTGATTCTGGCCGCTGTCAGCCTCAGCACCCTGGGCTGGCGTGTGCAGCCCAGCACCACCAACCTGTCGATTGCCGGTGTGGCCAGCGGCATCATGGGCACCATCACCGCCGCCGGCGGCCCGCCGTTTGCGATTGCGATGCAGCACCTGGCACCGGCCACGATGCGCTCCACGCTAGGCGTGGTCTTTTTTGCTGGCACCATCGTCTCGCTCAGCGCGCTGGCATGGGTGGGCCGCATGGGCAGCGGCCAATGGCTGCTCAGCCTGGTGCTGCTGCCCTGGATGCTGGGCGGTTTTCTCGCCTCCAACCGCCTGGCCCGCCATATCTCCAAAGCCACCATCCGCCGCTGGCTGCTGGGCACCGCCGCCGTCAGCGCCTGCATCATCCTGCTGCGCGTCTGGCTCTGAGCGCATTCCCACGCCAACCCACCCACCCATCACCCCACCACACACCATGCTGCACATCACCGATGCCATGGTGGACACCCTGGTGTCCACCGACCAAGCCCTGCAGGCCATGCACCGCGCCTTTGCTGCCTTTGGCGCGGGCGAAGCGGCCATGCAAGCGCGCGAGCGCACCGATGCCGGGGGCGTCAAGCTCTCTACCCTGGGCGCCGTCATTCCCGCGCAAGGGGTGACCGGCGCCAAGGTCTACACCACCATTGCCGGCCAGTTCAACTTTGTCATCCTGCTGTTCTCGACCGAGACTGGCGCGCCGCTGGCCACCTTGGATGCCAATGCCATCACGCGCCTGCGCACCGCCGCCACCACGGTGCTGGTGGCCCAGCACCTGGCGCCCGCCAACGCGCGCCATCTGTTCCTGTGCGGCGCCGGCGTGCAGGGCCTCGCCCATGCGCAGCAGATGGTGCAGCACTTCGGGCTGCAGCGCATCGATGTGTTTGACCCCTATGCGCCCAGCGGGCTGGAAGCACGCCTGGCGCAGCTCACCGGTTTGCCCGAGGCGCAGATCCGCCGCGTGGCGCACACCCAGGGCGTGGGCGAGGCGGACATCATCGTCACCGCCTCACGCGCCAAGGAGCCGCTGTTCAACGGGGAACATGTCGCCCCCCATGCGCTGGTCGCCGCCATTGGCTCCAGCCTGCCCCACACCCGCGAGCTCGACGATGCCTTGCTGGCGCGCGCGCAGCTGATTGCGGTGGAATGGAAAAAGCAGGCAACCAGTGAAGCCGGTGACCTGGTGCTGGCCGACCCGGGCCTGGCGCTGGCGGACAAGCTGGTGGAGCTGGGCGATATCGTCAGCGGCCGCCATGCCATCGGCGCGCAGCCGGGCATCCGGCTCTACAAGGCCGTGGGCGTGGGTTTGGAAGATATTGCGCTGGCGGGTGTGGCCTACCAGAACTACCTGGCCAGCAAGGCCTAAGCGCGGGGCGCGGGCTCAGGGCTCGATGCCGGCCGCGTTGTAGATATGGCGCGCGGCCAGCAGGCCGGCCAGCTCGGGGTCGCCTTTGATCACGGCGCGCAGGATGGCGGCATGCTCTTCCCAGTTCTGCGGCGCACGCGCCTGGCTGCGCGGCGCAAACAGCACCTCGGTGCGGTCGCGCAAGGACAGCATCACCTCTTGCAGCACCGAGTTGGCGGCAATCTTGCCCAGCGCGAGGTGGAACTTCTGGTTCAGCACGGCCAGCACATCGCCATCGCCCGAATGGGCGTTCTTCGTGCCCTCGGCCAGCAAGGCCTCCAGCGCAGCAATCTGCTCGGGGTCATGGCGCTTGGCGGCCAGGCGCGCATTGAGCGCTTCCAGGGTGGCGCGCACCTCGACCAGCTCGCGCAGCAGATCGCCATGGAACTTGGCGACCGAGGCACCGCGCCGGGGCTCGATGATCACCAGGCCGCTGGCCGCCAGCTGACGCAAGGCCTCGCGCACGGGCATGCGCGAAACGGAAAACTCCTCGGACAGACGCTCTTCCACCAGCCGCTCGCCCGAGGCCAGCTCGCCCGACATGATCTTCTCGCGCAAGGCCTCCACCAGCTGCTGGGTCAGCGGCGAGTGGTTGAGTCCAGGTTTTTTGTCTCCGTTGGCAATGGGCATGAAAGTCGGTCCGTTCGGTACGTTGCAAGCCCCAGGCCAGCGCATTGGCTGCAACGCGCCGCTCAGGGTCGCGCCCAGTTTACATGCCCAGCCAGGGTTTGCAGCGTCTTTGCCTTGCCTTGTATACAGAAATCTGCGCTCAGCGCCGGGCGCGGCGGATCTCGGCCAACGAGCGCGTATCTTGCAGTGCCTGGGCCCACAGGCGGCCCGGCTCCAGCTCGGCCAGGCGCTTGGCCTGCCAGCGCACAAAGGCGTTTTCCACCGCCGACAACCAGCCCAGCGATGCCGGCAGCAAGGCTTGGCAGGGCTCACGCAGTACCAGCAGATCGTCTTGCTGGGCAACCACCGCTTGGGAAGCAATGTTCTTCATGGGATAGCTCCTGGATAACCTAGTAGTAACCCTAGTGTATCCAGTGTACAAATCCATGTCCTTGATCTGGATCCATAACCCTGCACTATCCAAGCCTTTGATGCGCCTCGCAAATCCCTAAAAAACAAGACTCTGATACCACCATAGCACCAGGCATGCAAACGCATTCATCGCGCAGATCCACCCTGAAATCCCCATCTTTGTATACGAAAACGGCGTTTCTTCACATTTAGCCCGGGTTTATCGCATGTTGCAATGCAATATTTCTGGTATTCCCTGATGATTTTTTGCTTCATTGTATTTAGTATACAAATTGGCTGTTAATCATTCTAAGGAGTAGCCACGATGGATCCGTCAGTCTCTATAGGCCTTGCGCACTGGGCCTACCTCGCCGGGGTGCTGGTCATCATCTTGACCATGGCCTTCCGTGCCAATGTGGTGGTGCCATCGATACTGGCTACCGTCGTTGTCGCCTTCGCCTGGAGCGGCAGCGCCATCACCGGGATAGGAAGCATATTCAGTGCCAGCATGGTGGCGGCCAAGGAGCTGTTCAACATCTTCCTGATCATTGCGCTGATGACGGCCCTGCTCAATGCGCTCAAGGACCTGGGCTCGGACATCCGCATGGTCAAGCCCTTTCGTGCGGTGATGAAAAACGGCCATGCCGCCTATTTCATCCTGGCACTGGTCACCTACCTGATCTCGCTGTTCTTCTGGCCCACGCCAGCCGTGCCACTGGTGGCAGCGGTGCTGCTGCCGGCAGCGATTGCGGCGGGCCTGCCGCCCATCGCAGGGGCGATGGCCATTGCGATTGCCGGCCAGGGCATGGCACTGTCGTCGGACTACGTGATTGGTGTGGCGCCGGGCATCAGTGCCAAGGCCGCTGGCGGCATCAGCGCGGTGGCGGTGGGCGACAAGGCCTTGCTGCTGTCCTGGGTGGTCGGCATGATTGCGCTGTTCCTGTCGTACTTCAAGGTGCGCAAGCTCATCGTGCCCAGCGACAACGCCCTGCTGGAGCGCTGGGAGCTGAACCCCACCAGCATTGACGCGCAGATGGAAGGTGCCGGCCCGTTCGACAAGGCCGAGATCGCCAAGGGCACCGCCCATGAGGGCGACCTGGGCACCAATTCCGAGCTCGAAGCCGAGCTGCGCAAGACCCAGCCGCTGGCCTCGGCCTCCAAGCTGTTTGCCGTGCTCACCCCGCTGGCCTTTTTGCTGGTGATTCTGGTGATGGTCGCGCCCAAGTTCAGCACCGCCGTGGCCGAGCTTAAGGGCGGCGATGCGGCCATGCTGATCGGCGGCGTCGCGGCACTGCTGATGATCTGGGCGACCACCGCAGCCCGAGGCTTTCGCAAGATGCTCGATGGCGCGGCCGACCATGTGACCGACGGCTTTGTGTTTGCGTTCAAGGCCATGGGCTCGGTGCTGCCGATTGCCGGTTTCTTCTTTATCGGCTCGGGCGAGACGGCCGGTGCCATCCTAGGCATTGCACCAGGAACCACGCCTCCCAGCCTGCTGTTCGAGCTGGTGCAAGCCGGCCAGCACCTGATTCCCGACAGCCAGCTGCTGGTGTCGTTCGGCGTGCTCATCATGGGCATGATCACCGGCATTGATGGCTCGGGCTTCTCGGGCCTGCCGCTGACCGGCACCATCGCCGGTGCGCTGGGCCCGGCCTCGGGCATGGATGTATCCGCGTTGGCGGCCCTGGGCCAAATGGGCTCCGTATGGACCGGTGGCGGCACCTTGATCGCCTGGTCCTCGCTGATCGCCGTCGCAGGCTTTGCCCGGGTGAATGTGCTGGAGCTGGCCCGGGCGCTGCTGATACCGGTGGTGCTCGGCCTGCTGGCCGCCGTCTTCACTGCTGTCGCACTCTGGGGCGGTTGAGATGACGCAATTGCCCCGCCAAGACCTGCCAGCCGCAGCCGGCGTGCTGGGCCGGGGCGCGATGCTGGCCACCGGCCACCCGCTGGCCGCAGCGGCC
>NZ_APCR01000088.1:0-28068 GCF_000410635.1 Comamonas sp. B-9 | reverse complement strand
TTGTTGATTGCCAGCTGCGGGCCAGGCCGTCTACCTGTCATCGCCGCCACCATGGCGTCTAACTGCCTGCGGTTGAGCTGCTCTATAGCCGCTTCAATGCTTGGCAGCTGCATCGCCTGGCGGTACAGCTCCAGCTTTGCCAGCTGGTCTTTGCTGTAGCCGATCTGCTCGATGGAAAGCTGCATGGGTCATTGCCGCTTGTGTTGTGCATGCGCTGCCAATTAGCAGGCGGCGCCGGCACGCATTTGGTGGGCCACATCACCCAGTCCCAGAGCCTCAAGCTCTGGATCGACCCGGCGCATGGTCATTTCGTAGACCAGCGTGGCTGGCTCAGTTTTCAGGCGCATAGCCATCACTTCCAGCATTGCCCAGTCCTCTGGGCGGAAGCGAACGGTCTTCTTCGCCGTGCGCGCGTGATCCGGGTTCTTGTATGCCATTTGCCAAGCCTCCCCGCCTACGGCGGTGTCGTGTACGATTTGTGGTTACTCGGAGTTACTGCGCCGCATTGGGCCAAGGGATTGCAGAAGCCTGCACCGCTGCATTCGTCCGCGCCTTCTCGCACGCAACCGCCATGCCGTACTGCAGTGCGGTAAACCAATCGTCATCCAAAGGGGAAACAACACCATGCACACACAGCGCATCAAAGGGGTAGAGGCGCTCGCCATCGACAAGAAAGTACTGGCCATCACAAAAAAGCATGCCAGTCCGTGGGACGCTGGAAGCAGCTACCGTATTGCGCTGCGCAATGGCAGCGGCGTCATCTGCCGCACCATCGACATGGATTCTTTGGGCATCTACTTTGGTATTCGTGAGGACTTGCTCGCCCTTGGGCTGCTTGATGAGGTAGTTCCAAACGGCAAGGTAGATGGCTTTGACGCTGTTCTTAGCCTCCCCGCGCAAGTCAGCCCCCGTGAAGCCAGCGTCGGTAGCGGCACGTTGGACCAGGGATGAAATTTTCTTGCGGACTTCGCCGCGTTCAGCACGAAGCTGCTTTAGGTCGCTGTCGCGAGTTGATGCGTTTGCGTTCATTTGCCAAGCCTCCCCGCCTACGGCGGTGTCGTGTACCATCCCCAGAAGGGACGTAATTCGGTGTTACGGCTGGATATTACTACGGTTTTTCAGAGAAGCCAATAGATGACTACGAAAAGAGATAGTAAAAATCTCGATTTGGATAGCTTAACTCTCGAAACGGGGAGGCGCCTCAAAGAGGAAAGGCTACGCCTTGGCTTAAAAGCAACGGATTTCGAGAATCACGGGGGATGGCCGGCAAGCACTGTCTACGGCTGGGAGTCGGGCAAGTCCTCTCCAAAATCAGAGTTCTATGCGACCACTGCACCGCTCGGCTTCGATATTCCGTACATCATCACCGGCAAGAGGTCGCAAAACCTCTCCGTACCGGTGATGGATGTGCTTGAACCGCGACGCGCGGGGCTCACAGGGCCCGCCCCTAAGCCAGCTCATTCCGAGGACACGCTCTACATCCCACTGCTTAGTGCAACCGGCAGCATGGGGCCAGGTACCGAAGCGCTCGCCGCAGATGTGGTGATGGGCGATGTGCCTGTGTCCCTTGTCTGGGTACAGATGAACCTACCCCGCAGCCGGCCCGAGGCCTTGCGCCTGGTGCACGCCTACGGCGACAGCATGCGCGGCACGCTGGAAAGCGGCGACTTTTCCCTGGTGGATACCGATATTCACTCAGTCGATATCGACGGGGTGTATGTGTTGGAAGCGCACCAGCGCCTGTTCATAAAACGCGTGCGGCAGCGCATGGATGGCAGGTACGAGATCAGCAGCGACAACCCGGCAATCAAGCAGACCGACATTCTGAACGGCGGCCACGAAGTGCGGATCTGCGGCATGGTGGTGTATGGGTGGAACGGTCGGCGCTTTTAAGGGATAGCAATGGGTGAAGCAAGAAGAAAGAGGCTTACAAGCCATACCGGGAGCTGTGGTGCTGCTTCTCTTGATGTTGAGTAGAGCTGCCATCAGATCAAAACTTGAGCCTATGGCGCGAGGCTTGAAGACGGTGCGTTGAAGATGCTGCATGCACGGATATTGGCACCATCGCACCATTTTTGGACTACTGGCCTACTGTGGCTGAGCTATAGACATTTTCACCATCAACGGACATGTATGAGCAATGAATCTAATCCCGTCGACGCGCTAGGAGGCGCACTAGGCAAGCTGGCCGACCTAGTGGAAGGCCTAACGACAACAAGCCTGTCCATCAACGTTGCACTGGCTAAAACGCTGCTCGATAAAGGCCTCATAACGTCGGAAGACTTTCATCACAACATTGACCTCAGTCGCAAAATCTATCAAGACGGCAAGCCTAACGACTTCTCAGATTTGCTCATCAATTCAGTGAAGGGACTCACGAACAATGACAAATAACGTGTTCTCCGCTGACTTCCAGAAGATCCGCAACTCCTTGCCTTCGGGCACCGAGCCCCCAGATAATGGAGATATGGAACAACGTGTCGCAAAACTTGAATCCCTCGCTGAGAAGACCGGCGAACGCCTTGTTGCGTTAGAGAAAAGCTCGGCACTTATCTTGCAAAAACAAGAAGAGTTTGCCCGCCACTTTGCCACCAAGGCTGACGTTGAGGCCGTCAAGACTGCCGTAGCCACGTCCACATCCACCATCATTAAATGGGTGGTTGGTGCTGTCGTGTTCAGCCAGCTTATCCCCGTGCTCGCCACTTGGCTGCCTAAAATTCTAGGCCCCACGCCATAACCTACCGCAAAAAGCCACTCTAAAGTGGCTTTTTTCTTGTCTCGCTACTCATCATCGGCAGAAATATCATCAGCGTCATTGGTGCGCGTTGGTGCATCCCCCTCACCGTTCCGCTCCATCTCCAGCTTGGTGGTAAAGCCGCCATCGCCGCTCAGTTCGCTGGTCACCGTTTTGATCAGCCAATCTTCGCCATCGATCTCGGGTTTAAAGCCGCTGACCTTGACGGGCGTCTGCACCGCCAGCGCCGGCTGGCCGATGGCCAGGCTAATCTGCAGCGTGGCTTTGCCGCGCACAATGCGGCCCATCTCTGCCTGCGCAGCGGCCAGGGCGTCGGCCTCGGTGGCGTAGGTGTCTTTGAGCGTTTTCAAGTTGGTTTCAGTGCCCGCGATAGAGGCCCGGCGCTGGCTTTTGTTGGTGTCCCCCCAGTAGGCCCGCACGCCGCTGTAGCTGTCGCGCTCCGAGCTGTTGTAGCTGTGCTGGTCGCCGGCGCGGCGGGTCAGCACAACGGCGGGCATGGCCTTGCCGCTGGCGGTCGCTGCGCCGTTGATCGGCAGGAACAGCAGCACGCCCTTTTTGACCGTGGCCACGGCGTCGTGCTGGCGGCCAATGCGGGTCAGAAAATGCACCGGGCTTTCGTTGGTCTGGTCGATGTGCTGCACGCGCTTGCTGGCCAGGCTTGCGCCCACCTTGGCCTCCATCCCGTTGGCCTTGGCAATGTCTTGCACGATCTGGCCCAGGGTGGTGTCGTGCCAGCTGCTGCTGGTGCGGCTGCGCAGGCCCTTGCCCAGGTTGGCACTGCGCGCTCGGATGTTCAGCACATCGGGCGTGCCGTTGTGGCTGATTTCGTCTACGGTGAATTCCCCCTTGTCCACCAGGCCGTGGCCCACCCAACCCCAGCGCAGCGCCACGACGGCGCCCTTTGGCGGGATGGCCAGCTTTCCATCGTGGTCACTCAGCTCCACATCGAGCTGGTCGGCTTCCTCGCCCCGGCTCTCTGTCAGCGCAATGCGGATCAAGCGCCCGTTGATCTTGGGCGTTATGTCCTTTCCGTTGATGGTCAGCAGGTACGTGGGCTGGCGGTAGTCGCTGCCGGCGTCCAGCGCTTCGGGTTGGGTTGTCTCTGCCATTGCTATCACCACATGTCGTCATCATCGCCACTGAGCCACCAGTCCCAGGGGTCGCCGCCATACCAATCGTCATCCCCTGCCCCGCTGTCTGGCCCGGTATCCAAACCGCCAGACGGGTCAACCTGCTGTGCATCCACGCGGGCCAGCGATAGGGTGAACTCCACCTTGCGCGCGGCACCTTCGCGGATGAAAACGCTGCGCGTCGTGTTCAGGCTCTCGATCACCCATGCGCCCAGCGCCTCGCCGGTGCCAGTGCACAGGTTGTAAGCCTTGCCCGCATCAGCCATATCAGCCAGGCGGTCAAGGGCCTTGCGGTCGCCCATGAACTCGGGCACCTGCAGGCCGGTCAAGGTGATCTTGTCATCGCCTGGCCCCACGTACTGGCGCGCGGGCCGGTCGCCCACCCGGCTGCTGCTGGGGTGGCGCCATTCCTGGCTGCGCTGCAGATCGTTATAGGCCAGGGTCGAGAGGCCAAATACAAATTGGCCCAGGGCTGCCATCATGCTGCGTTACTCCTAGTCAAGGTCGGTCAGGCTGCTGCCACGGCGGGCAGCCTTTTGCCGTTCCAGTCGCTCAATCTCGGCCCGCACAGCGGCGCCGATCTCGTCGCCCTTGGCGTTGCCTTGCACGGTGATGTTGATGATGTAGGTGCTTGCCCCACTACCCATGGCCACAGGCTGCGCAGCCGTCGCCATCGAGCCCATTGGCACCAAGGTAGCTGCAGCCATTCCTAGCGCAGCATTTCGCACTAATCCCGTGCCACCGGTTATCCCCTGCGCCGTGCCCTCACTGACATAGCCACCCAGCTCTGCGAACACTCTGCTTGGCGAGTGGATGCCGAGCTTGTCCTTGAACCAGCCAATGGCGCTATCTGCGGCGCCTCCAATGGCCTCACGCACTGCAGCCATCCTGCTGGTAATGCCGTTGACCATGCCGTCCATCACTGCAGTACCTGCAGCAAAAAAGCGCTGCGGAAGACCCAACACAAAATTTAGCCCATCCAGAAAGCCCGCCTTAAAGGTCTGCCACCAGGCTGCAAACTTTGGCCCCAAGGTATCCCAGTTCGACCAGATGTAGGCTGCAACGCTGGCTACGGTGGCGGCGATCATGCCCCATGGCCCGAGAAAACGCAGCACTACAGGCACCAGACGCAGCAGCGTTCCACCCAGGCTCAACAGCCATCTTCCGGCTGTCATGAACAGCCCAGCTCCCTTGCCAAGCAGCCCCCAAAGCCAACCGATCGCACTGCCTGCAACTCGTGCAGCACCACCCCAGCTGACAAACCCAAGTCCAAGGCGGGTCAGCACAAATCGCAGCAGGACACTCTTGGCCATGAGCAATCCGATGGGGATCAGCAAGGCTCCGAGAGCGGCAGTAAACAACACCAGCCCAGCAGCGGCGTAAAGCACCCACTTGGTCAGCGTTGGATGCGCTTTGGCGAAGCTGGTTACCCCTTCTGTAGCTTTGGTCACCAACTCAAGCAGCTTGATGTAGGCCGGCATCAACGCTGTGCCCATTCGCTGGTACAAGTCGTTGCGGCGCTTAAGCAGCTCTACCTCTTTACCAGTCGGCGTATCTTTGGCGCGTCCATAGAGCGTGTCGACGTTGTCGGCCTGCTCGTTCAATGTATAGCTCTTATTAATCATTGAACGCTGCTGGAACATGGTGGAGAAGACAGCAGCCGCATTTCGGTTGCTGAAAATACCCCCCATCGCATCAAGCACCTCTTTCTCAGATTTGATGCCCTTTTTCTCAAACGCCGGAATCAAGACCTTTTCCATCCACTCAAACTGCGAGCGCTGAAAAATATCGCTGCCCTTGAGCGCGCCCACACCCAGTTGGGCGATCTGCCCAACCTTGTCGTGCTTCACCTTGCTGGGGTCAGCAATGAGCCCCAAGCTCTGCAACTGATTGGCAGCCCGCTTGGTTGTGCGGCCCTGATAGATATTCTGGTATGCACTCATCATTCCTGTGCCCACCCGGTCGCCGCCCATTTCCTGCACCAAGGGTTCCAGTCTGTAGAAGAATTCCTTCTCTGTAATCCCCTTCGCGGCGACACCCCCAGTCTTAATCAGATTCAGCCATTCGCTCCCACCAACCCGACCACCGGTAGCCGTCAGAACCTGCTGCACCAGGTTAGCGTTGCGCTCAAAGTCTTCGCGCGTATTCGCTCCGCCTCGCATTTCAATGACTTTCATCATGTCCATGAATTTGCGATCATTCTCTGAGCCCTCCTCCGCCCCAAACGCGACCTCATTCGCATACTTCATGCGCGCAAGGAATGGCAGTGCGTCTTTGCTGTGGTGGGTATCGTTGAACACCGTAATGGCGTCTCGCATCAGCTGCAGGTTGTCAAGCTGGCTGGTGCCGTACTGCTTAAAGTCCTTGGCGAACGCGATGGCCTCACTGGCCTGCTCACTTTGAAGGCCCAGCGCACGAATCCGCAACTCCTCTGTCTCGGTGTGCTTGGCCTCGCCCATAGTTCCGTTAACCGCGCGCGCGCCTCGAGCGCCTGCGTAATACATACCAAAACCGGCAGCTGCCGCCCCTGCCCCCTTGGCTGCAAACTGCGCGGCCTTGGTCTGGGCCGCATGCATCGCCTGTAGCTTAGAGCGATGCTTGTCCAACGCAGCGTTTGCCCGCTCAATATCTGCGGCCAGCCCCATGCCATTCGCACGGCCCACGCCCAATGTGTTCAGCGTACTGCGGATTGACAGCACCTTGTTGCGCTGCGCATCGAGCAGCTGATTCTGCTTAGAAATCACCCGCTGCAACTTGCTGGCCTCGGCAGTGCTTCCCTTGCCGGCAGCCTCCAACTGCTTAAGCTGCGTTTTAGCAAAAGCGATGTTGGCTGCCATGCCGTGCAGCTCTGCACGGGCCTTGCTGAAGTTATCGACGGCCAGCTTTTGGTTTTTCAGGCCTTTGAGACTGTCTTGCAGCTGCCGCACCTGGCGGGATGCAGCAGAGCTGCCTCCTGCGATGCGCTTAAGCGGCCCGGTCACCTTGTCCACGGCCTGCATCAAAACTTCTAGCCGCAGCCTATTCATTTCCTATCAGTCCTTATAGGTCACCAGTTGCACATCGCGTCGCGCTCGGTAGTCAGCGCTCCAAGCCTCCCGCGCCATTTCTGCCCACATGCATAGTTCGTCAAAGCTCATTGCCCGTAGATCTGGCAGCTGCCAATGAAAGGCAAAGGCCACCTGAGCGATCAGAGCCTCTACGCTTCCGCCAACCCCGGCAGCTGATCGCTCACGAAAAAATTGGATAACACCCCCGCCATGGCGAAAAAGTCTGCGGGATCGAGCTGCACAACTTCATTGCGCACCAACGACGGCACGGTAGTACGAGGCAACACCCGAATAACCTCATCGGTCTGCATGCGCGCCAAATCAGACATCACAACTCCGGCCAAAGCCAGCACGCTTGGCTTTCGCACCACGACTTCGGTTATGCGGGTCTTGCCACGCAAGATGGGCTTCTTCAATGTGATGACAACAGAGTCATCGCTGTCCGGCGTTGTCGCGGCTGCAGTGGTATCCAAATCGTCAATCGCCGATCCATTGGCTTGCACAGATTGGTTTTGCTCAGCTGTTTTCATGTTCTATCTCCGGGTTATCAAAAAGACAGCGGGCGCACGGGTTGATGCGCGGCCCGCTGTTGTAACTGGGCGGCCCCGTCAAGAGACGCCCAGCAGCTTGGCAAAGCTGCGTAGGGTTGCGGGCTTATGCGGTCAGAGCCGCGCGCACGGCGGCCATGTTGTCCACGCCGTCAATGATCTCGATCATGTTGGCAAAGTCGATTTCGACGATGGTCTGGCCGTTGAGCACTTCCTTGTAGTAGCTCAGCTCCATCTTGTAGGTGTGCTCGGTGGCTTCGCCCACCTTGGCAGAACCCTTGTCAATCTCGCTGATGCGGCCGCGCGCCACGACTTCGACAACATCCACCTGGCCGGTGTCTTCGCTGTCGAGCGCACCAGCAAAGCGCAGCATGGTGCCGTCATGGCGGCCCGAGCCAAAGCCGCTGTGGCTACCATCGGCCCAGCCGCCCAGCTTGTATTCCATCGACATGGCTTCCATGCCAAAGTCCTGCTTGACAGGGCCGCCCATGCCGCCTGCCTGGTAGTCATCCATCTTGCGGGTGAGTACGGGCAGATTGAGCTCGGGCACCTGGCCCAGGTAGCTGATACCGTCTTTGAAGACAGCGTAATTTTTGAGTTTGCGGGGCAATGCCATGGTGTTGCGTCCTTATGCGTGGTGGCGTTGTGGGTGCGCTTACAGGCCCGAGGCCACGCGCTGGGCAAAGTCGCCCCAATACCTGTCGGTGAGGCGCTGGATAAATCCCAGATCCTCCAGCGGCGGGATAGGCGTGTAGTCGTAGTCGATGGTGAGCTTGCCCACCTTCAAGGTTTCAGTGGTGTTCACCTCGGTATCGAGCCACGCAGAACCGCCCAGGATGTAGCCCAGGTTCCTGAGGCTGCGCAGGCGGCTATTGATGCCTTCGATGATGTCTTTGGCCAGGCTAGGGTGCATGGGCTTGTCTACCGCCCAGAAATGCCCCTCGGCCATGGTGTCGGCGATCACATGCGCGGTGCGCACCGCGCTTTCAAAGGTGAATTCGGTTTCAATCGAGCAGGTTCGGCTGCCCCACAGCCGGTAGCCATCCTGCGCAATCCAGGTGGTTACCTTGCCTTCGTTGAGCAGGTCGGTATCGGTGGCCGTGCTTTGCAGGTCAAAGAAAACAGCATGCTCCAGGCCCGTGATGCCGTTCAGCGGCACATTGGAGATGGTCTTGTGCCAGCCCTGCTCGGTGTCGATCTTGGCGCGGGCGCCCAGCGCAAACGCCACAGCGGGCACCACCACGCTGGCCTTGGCGGTCGAGTCCCAGCGCATCACGTTGGGCCAGATCAGCATGGTTTCGCGCTTGCCGAAACCGTCCGCATATTCGAGCGCTTCGCTCACATCCTTACACCCATCGCAATACACGTAGGCCATAGCGCGCAGCTTTTCAGCGGCTGCGGTCAGCGCCTCGGCCACCGGCTTGGTGTCCAGGCCCGGCGCGCCCAGGATGCGCGGTTTCACCTTGAGCTGCGATTGCGCATCGAGCAGCGCCTGAATGCCGGTGCGCTTGCCGCCGATGTAGTCGCCCACCACCTTGCTGGTCTGGTCGGCAATCCTTTCCTCCTCAGTCTCGCCCACGCCCTCGGCAACGCGCACGATGATGATGATGGGGCGCACCTGATCGGCGATGGTGGCCAGCGCCAGGGGCAACGTACCGGTGCTGCCAGCTGCTGCCTGGGCCTTACTGATGCTGGTGAACAGCACAGCCTTGTCCAGCGGGTAAACAGCCGGGTCTGCATCTGGGGCGGTGACCATCATGCCGATGACCGCAGTCGATGGAATGCGCAATTCAGCGGTGCCGCCCGAGACTTCGACAACGCGCACGCCGTGGTGGTAATTGGCCAGGTTTCCTGTTGCCATATTCGGATACTCCAAAGGGTGAATGGGTGCGCAAGCCGGTGCATGGGCGCGCTTGATTTCTCTGTAGCCGTCAGTGTCTGCCGCGCGCGCGCGAAACTCCAGCAGCGGGCGCTGTGGCTGCGCCAGGCACAAAAAAACCCGCCTGGGCGGGTTGTGGGTGGGGTGGGAAGCGGCGCCTAAATCTCGGCGGCCACCACGCGCAGGCCGGCAAAGCGCATCTGCTTTTCAGGGGGCAGGCTGCTGTTGATCATTTCCGCCGTGACGTTCCAGATCCGGGGCTCGGTCATCGTGATGGTGAACGTGGCGCGGCCCGCTTCAAACAGCACCCGCTTGGGATACACGCGACCGTCCACGCTGGTGATGGGCATATCGAATGCCTCATTGACCGGGTAGAGCTGGCCACCCACCTCCATGCGCACGGTGATGGCCAGCACAGCACCCACCACGGTGCGCACCTCGGCGAAGTTATCCGCAATGATGGTGTGCGCGTTGCTGCCTGCATCGGCGGGGATGTTCTCCACCACGATGGCCGGGCGCTGGTCGGCCTGGGCCATCACGGGCACCCACTTGCTGCCCGTCCACTTTTGGCCGATGCGCGTCTCACCCTGTTTCAGCAAGATTGCATTGGTAGGCAGCGGATCGAGCGCAGCCGGATATTCGCATTCAACGATGCATATGCCGCTCTCATTTGTAAATGCGTAGTACGTGCCCATTAGTTGAACTCCACCACGGTAAATCCCCAAACAATATCAACCCCGCCGCCCAGGCCCGACCCGTAGCTTGCCTCAGCCCGCACTACAGTGCTGCTAATAAAACGGTAGGTCAGAAAAGAAACGCTAGAGGATCCGTACACCGTCCTCACGCCCAAGATAAGAGCCTTTGCGGTGTTGACAGCCGCAATTGGAATATCTGCGTACGCAATTCCGCCCGTGCCACCATTTCCTGCGACTGTCCGCGCTGTCGGGAAAACGGTATAGACGTTTTTGATAGCCGATGAGGAGATAGCTCCCACGGCGGCTGTCACATGCGCTTTCACGTTATCGCGCGCGTTGTTCGTCGTGGTGTTGACGCTATCGCGCGCGCTGGTAACGTCCGTGCGGATGGTGTTCGCAGTGGCCTGCACCCCCGCGATATTGGTCAGCACAGTGCCCAGGCTGGTGGCCAGCTCGCCCAGCTTTGCTAGGGCTTGGGCCAATAAAGAAGTGCTCATACTCCCTCCTCTGTTGCGGCGGTGCTTTCCAGCCGCCCGTTGTTGTAGGTCATGGTCTCGGTGCGCTTGCGCCCGTCATAGGTAGTGACCACGGTTTTGACGTTCCCGGCCGCGTCGTAGCTGATGACCGTCACCGCTTGCTTGGCGTCCAGCATTTCAGTCACCACCGAAACGCGCCCGCTGGTGTCATAGGCAATGCTTGTGGTGCTGGGCCCGTTGGCCGGCCCCAGCTTCAAATCAGCACGCGCCAGGGTGATGTCGACGCCCGCTTTCCCATTGACCGACTGCACGCGCGCGGCGCCCATGTCGTTGATGGCCTTCTGCAGCGCATCGAGCGCGCCGTCTACCTCCTGCGCCTCGGCCTTGGTGTCGATCATCTCGCGCAGGCCATTGAGCGCGTTGTCTACGGCGCGGCCCAGCGCCCGCAGGCGCTCCACATCCACTTCCAGCGGGTTGCCCGCATAAGGCAACTCCAGCCCGAAGTAGTCTGTAATGTCGTCTTGGATTGCCATCGCCAACCCTTTACAGAATCACAGCGCGCAGGTTGCGCACCTTGGGCCGGGCATTGGTGTTGCCCAACAGCTGCAGGCGCAGGCGCAGCGCAGCACCTGCCAGCCCGGTCTTTTTGTGGGTAAGCTCCACATTGCCAGCCGTCTGCGCGCTGCTGCTTTCAAAAGGCACATCTACCCAGGTTGCGCCGTTGTCGGTGCTGCAGGCCACCTTCACGGATGAACCCGCTGGCAAGCTGGCCTCAAAAATCACCGTAATGGCGTTGCCCCCTGCCAACTGCACCGCAGGCGTGATGTAAGTTCCTTGGGTCAGCAGGCTGCCCACCACCAGCACGGTGCCTTGCTCCAGCACGGGGGCCAGGCCATTTGCGGCGCGGCGCAAGGTGGCCTCTACCTGCACGGCGCCAGTGTGTGGCGCAGCCAGCTGGATGGGTTGCGCCACATCCACGTCGTGGGTGGCTTTGACGGCGCCTTGATCGTCCAGCAGCTTGAGCTGGTAGGTCACCCGGGCATCGGGCGCCGGCTGAATGGCGCCTGCATTCACCGTCAGATTGGTGGCGTTCACTACTGGCTGCTGCCCCACCACAAAGGTCTGTGCCGTCTGCTGGTACTGCACGGCCAGCAGCTCAAAGCGCAAGAAGCGGTTGGAGTATTTGGTCACCACCCCCGATTCGTTCGTGTGCGAGAGCGCGCCAATCTCTGCAGGCGGCTGCGTAACATAGCCGCCCGCCTGGTTGACCTCGCCCACCTGCGCCACATAGGGCGCGGTATCGGTGTCGGCAGCGCTGATGCTCAGGGCATAGGGCACGCCAGCCTGCATCAGCACGGGTGCAGGCCAGGAGACAGCCGTAGCGCCCACGGTGTTGATCTGGTCAGGCTCCAGCCGGACGGTGGCCAGCTCGTTTTTGGGCAAGCCCTTTTCATCAGCCCGGCTGATGCTGACAAGCACGGCCTGGCCCTTTCGTGCAAAGAAAAGGTTGGCACCAGCAGACTGCCAGGTGGTAGGTGGGTTGATGGCTTGGGTCAGGACGTTATAAGACATAGTTCACCGTTTGGATGCCTACACCGGCAGTAATAAAGTTACCGCTGTACAGGTAATAGAGTTGCAGTTTCAAGGTGGCCGACCCCGTGTAACTGGCTTCGCCATAGCTTCCGTTGTCCCCTTCGATGCGCACGCGCTTGGTGCCCTCGGTGATGCCTTTTGGCACCTTGAAGCTGCCCTCAACCACCCCTTGCGCATTGGCCGATGGCGTTTGGCCCTGGGCGTTTTTGAATGCCACAGGCTGACCGTCAAAGGTGGCCGCCTTGACCGGCTCCAGCGGATCAAAGCCGGTGAGCGTCACGCCCACATCGATCTCGCGCAGGTAGAGATCGCTGGTATCCACCAGGGATTTATCAAAGGTCTTTTCAAACTCGGCCTGCACGCTGTTGGCCACCGTCTGGCCCGGGTTCCAGATCGGGTTGTAGTGGAACTTCACGCCCTTGGGATATTGGCGCACGCCCGGCACTTCCCAGCGGTCAATGGGCGGCGCCAGAATGACAGACGCTGGCAGCTGGCCCACGCCTATGCTGGGGTTGATGGCCATGCTGCGGCTGTAGGCTGCTTGGCGCAGGCCCGCAACGATATCGAAACCCATCGAATACGAGGTCTTGCCGTCATCGAGCAGGTGGGCGCCGAAGTCCTCATACAGCTGCAGCGCGCCGTCGAGAATCTGCGCAGTTTGCTCTAGCCCCTGGTCGCGCATGCTGTCGTCGCGCATGGGGTCAGCAAAGTAGCCCTTTTTCAGGCCGCTGTAGCGCCCGTTCACATCGGTAGCCAAACGCAGCTCGGCCAAGTCCAGCTCGATATCGTCCATGCGGTTGGAATAGTTGGCGATGGTCTGCATGGGCACCATACGCCAGCTGTCGAGAATCAGGCGGCGTGTTTCCTGCATCCAGCTTTGGTACACGGTGGCCAGCAGCAGCTGGCCGTCAGGCACATCGGGCGGCACTGGCTGCCAGGTGGCAGGCACACCCTTGATAACGCTGTATACCCCCTGGTCATCCATTACCAGGCGGTCATAGCGGCGCATGGCAAATTCATAGTCCACATAATGCACCGTGCCGTTGACCGGGTTCGCGATCTGGAACGTGGTTGGCGTTTGGTTCAGAACCGGCTCGATGCTGATGAATTCAAACTCCACCGTGTAGAGGTTGCCGGTCGCGGGCTCAGCGCCGCTAGGGCTCCAGTCCACTTGTCCCGCCGTCAGCTTGAAGTCGGCAGGCTCGTAATAGGTGGTGCCGCCCAGCTTGATGCTGTTGATCTTGACCACACTGTTTTCGTTCAGCTGGTCAGCGCCACCCAGCACCGGCCCCCGGTTCACCTGCTGGGTTTTCTTGCGCTGCACGCGGACAGTGGCGGGCTTCAAAACCGGGAAACGGTCAAAGGCGATGGTCTGCAAGGCTTCACCGCTGGCCGCATGGGGCTCGCTCAGCACCTGCATGGTGTTGGGCACTGCGGCATAAATCACGGTTCTGTCAGCTGGGCGAAACACAGCAATGCCGCCCACCCGCGCTTCTCCAGATTTGACGATATAGATCTGGTTGCCCTCTTGGTCATCGTCCTGCATGAGTACGGTCATACCGTCCACCACGTAGTTGCCGCCGCCCGTGCTGGCGATGTCGTAGTCCTTGATGGCGCCCATGATTGGGCTGTTGCTGCTGAGCGCCTCGCGGGGCTTGACCACCCCGTCTTCAATCGTCCACACGGGGAAGAAGTCGCCCGGCTGGTCTTGGCTGCCAGCCAGCCCCCAGCGCGCCACCATGCGCGTGCGGTCGGCGCCTGGCTCGTTCTGCCCTTCACCCTCCACCGCTGGGTTGTAGAGACGCGGGTCTGCCACCGCCGTCACCGCCGTGGTCTCCAGGTAGATGCCCACATACTGGGTGCCCAGTACCGGCACTTCCACCAGCGCAGCGGCCACATCGTGGATGCGACCGGCTATGTAGATGCTCCCGGCCTCCATGGTGGCAATGCCGGTGGTCGCGCTCATGGCGCAGCGGGCACCCTCGCGGATATCGCCATCGCTATAGATGCCGTCTGCGATCCGGCGCAGTGCGTGCTGCTGGATAGCCTGGCTGTCGTTCTGTTCACGCGATTGCAGGATTCGGTCTGCGTGGAAATCGACGCTCACAAAGCCGTCAGCCGGATCAAAGGTTTTGTAAATGGTCATTGCTTGGCCCGGGATTTACAGAGGCAACACCGCTTCTTCGTAGGCCTTTTGGCCCTCGCGCGTTGCTTTGCTGCGGTAGGTCAGGTGGTAGATAAAGCCCGCGTCCTGCACCTGCTCGGGTTTCAGGTAGCGCTGGCCCGCTGGCACGCCAGCCTTGGCCACGGTGCCAAAGAACAGGCCGCATTCGCGGATCTCTTCGTTCAGGGCGTCATCAGTGGAAAACTCGGCGCGCAGGTACAGGTATGGCGTGGGGTCGGCGCTGAATTTGTAGAACTGCTTAGCGTCCATCTCCACGTCAAAGTCCGCCTCGGTGGCGGGCACCACATAGCGCACGATGGTGGCCAGGCGCCGGCCCACTTCGGCCAGCAAGGTGGTGCGGTTGCTGGGCACGGCGGGCGGCGCCGGCCAGGCGCCATCACCCCGGCCCCATGCAAAGTGTGCGGGCATGGCGGCCAGGGCCTTGGCCAGGGCAATGCGGCCAGCATCTTGCAAGACAGCAGCTGTCATGGTGTGTTTTCCTCGGTGTATTTGGTTGCGATTTCAGACTCTTGCCAGGCGCGCCCATCCCAGAAGCCCGTCCAAGTGCGGGCGCGGATAGTGCGCGGCACCACGGCGCAATAGGTGTCCGCCCGTGCCAGCGCTGGCTGCGCGTTGCGGGCGGCGGCCGTGGTGGCGTAGGCCCTGCCATAGACCGCTTGAGCGGGCAGCCGGGCATAGGCTGGGGTGTTGGGTGCTTCCACATTGGTGGCCAGCAGGCGCGGGGCCTTGCGCAAGCGCCGGTCAAGGCGCCAAGAATCCAGGCGCAGCACATCCCTGCGGCGCGTGGTCAAGCTCCAGCTGATGGTGGCCAGCGTGCGCACCTTGGCGTTGCTGGGGCGCTGGGCCACCGCGTTAAAAAACTGGCCCTGGCTGCCCAGGATGACTTCGCCGCCCACATCAATGGGCACACCGCTGTCGCTGTCGAGCATGCCGCTGTCCAGGCGCGGGCGGTTGTCCAGACGGATGCGGCGCAGGTCATAGCGGTGGAACAGGCGGTAAAACTTCACATGCAGCGGGATGCTGGCCCGCACCATGTAGGCGATGTGCTGCATATCGGCAATGGAGACTTCGCGGCCGGGGCTGATGTGCAGGCGCGCGCCGTCTTCTTCGATCCGCACGCCGGCGTAACCCAGCCAGCCCATGGCACGCTTGACGGCAGCGGCGCTGCCGCGCTCGCGCAGCCATGGCAGGCCCTTGGCCAGCAGCTCGCGCGGGTCGGCAAAGTAGCGGTCAAACTGGCTAAGCTGCCAATGCGCCGCTACCCAGGGCTGCAGCGCATCAGGGTCGGCGGCGGGCTCGGCCTGGTCGGCCAGGCTTGCCCAGTCGGCTGGAAAGTTGCCATCAACAGCCCGCTCCAGCAAGCTGGCATTGGGGGGCAGCACACTGCGGTGGCGCTGGGAAACTTTGGGGCCGGCCATGGCTATGCCACCCCCATGTCCACCAGCAGCACCTGGCCCAGGGTGGGGAAGTAGCCCACAGGAATGGCGGTCACTTCGGCAGGCGCAGTGCTGTCGGGGTATTCCACCCGCGTCACAACGCCCTCCACATGCAGCAGCGTGGTGATGTAGCTGCGCGCTACGGTCGCGCCCAGGTCGGCCATGCTGGCAAAAGCATCCTGCAGACGGGTCTGCAGCAGCTGCTGCAGGTTGGCCGGGGCATTGCGGTTGCGGTAGATGTTGGCGGTGATGTTGACGGCCTTTGGCTGGGCCACGGCCACCGTGATGGGCACTCCCAGCATGCGCCCGGCATCGCTGTTCAGCACGGCAGTGACAGCCGCCAGCGTGGCGGCGGCCTGCGCCTGGTCTTGGCACCACAGCTGCAGCAGCACCTTGCCAGCCAGCGGGCTGGTGGCCATGGCTGCGCGCACGTTCAGGCTGGCGGTCATCGCTTGATACTCGTAGTACTCCCGCGTGCCCTGGCTGGCCAGGGCCGCAATGCGCAGCTGCACACGGGTGCGCAGCCGGGCGTCTGCCTCGCCATCCATGCGCGTGACGCCCACCAGGGCCGCGATATGGTCGAGGTCGGTGCCCTTGGCAAAGTCCAGCAGGTGAGCGCGGGCGGCGTCGTTTACGCGAGCGCGAAACACCACTTCTCGCTTGGAAAATGCCTCCAGCAGCTTGGTGAGCGGCTCGCTCTCCAGGGCCAGCACATCGTCTACAGCGGGCAGGTATGGGCGCAGCAGGTTAGCCAGGTCGGCTTTGCTGGTGGCCAGAATCGTTTCGTAGTTGAGGGTCTCGACTACATCAGGCGCGGGCAGTGTGGCCAGGTCGATCATGCGGATGCCCCCCAAGCAATGGGCACCGACAGGCGCAGCGGCTGGCTTGCGCCAAAGTCGCTGTTGTAGGTGCCCAAAATTTGATACTCGGCATAGCCGGGGCGGCTTGGGTCACGCAGGCTTTTGATCTGCTTGACTTCAATGCGCGGCTCCCAGCGCATCAGCGCCGATTGGATGGCAGAGAAAGCGCGGGTTTGCGCAAGCAGGTTGTCGGGCTGGTCGACCAGCGCCTGCAGCAGGCTGCCATAGTCGCGGCGCATCACCCGGCTGCCGATGGGCGTAGTCAGGATGTCCATCACCGATTGGCGCAGGTGGCTGATGGCATCCATGCGGGTGCCGGTCTGGGCGTTCATCATGCTGGCACCGGCCCTTCTGTCAATGCAGGGCCTTTGATAACGCCCTTGTGCAGGTGCTTCATCAGGCTGATGCCGTCAGCGACCACATCGACGTTGGCAGTGATCTGGTCAGGGCCAATGCTCAGCGTGGTGCTACCGGCCTGCAGGGTGATGTTGTCCCCCTCCATGGTGATGCTGCAGCCCTCTGCCACTTCAAAGCGCACGCGCTTGTCCAGGTGCAGCAGGTGTTCGCCCTTGGCGGTTTCGCTGTAGTCCTGTTTGCTGAACTGGGTGCGGCAGGTGTCTTCCTGCTTGCTGGGGGCGGCCATGCGGTCGCTGTACACGCCCAGCAGCACGCAGCCCTGGCCCATGTCGCCGCCCGTGGCCAGCACCATGCACTGCTCGCCCTTGACAGGCGGCCACCACTGGCTGCCCTTCTCGCCTGCGGCACGGCCCGTAAACCATGGCAGCCAATCGGTTTCGTTGTCGCCGGTCTTGACGCGGCAGCGCGCGGCGCCCAGGTCAACAGCCGCAATCGTGCCCAGGCGCGCCACGTTGGCCAGTTGGCGGGCAAGCTCTAGCGGGTTGGTCTCTGGGCTGGTGTTTGGGGGCATGCGGCCAGTGTCGGCCGCGCGCGCGCGGAAGGCCAGCAGCGGGCGCTGTGGCTGCGCCTCGCACATTTTTTGCAGCGGGTGGCCGCTACTTGCTCAGGTAGTCCAGCAGGTATTCGCGCAGCCAATCGGTGTCATCTTTGCTGATGCCGATAAGCTCGCGGGCTGGGTAGTCGTAGCTTGGGCCGCCAGGGTTCACCAGATCGGTTTCGCCATTGTGATGCACGCGGGCAATGCGCTGGGCGCGGCCCACAAACTCCACCACGGCCGTGTTGCCGCCCTCGCTGCGCGCCCGGATGTTGCGCTGCATGCGCAGCTTGGCAAACATGGGTCTGCGCTGCTGGGCCTGTTGGCGCACCTGGGCGCGCTTGCTGCGCAATGCGCCGCTGGGGGCCTTGCGCGGTGTCCAGGCGTTGCCATCGGGGTCAGTCTGGGCGCGCATGCGCTGGGTGTTGGCAGTGCGCAGCTTGCGCGCAATGTCCACCGCCAGGCGCCGGCGTGCGGTGCCGTCGAGCTTGGCCAACAGGTGGCCAGCCCAGTCTTCAATGGCGCGAAAGTCTGCCATTGCCGCTTACTCGCAAATCACACTGTTGTCGTTAAAGCGTCTGGTTCGGCAAGCCGCATATTCAGCGCGGGGCTTTGCATCTCGCACGCCGCAATCGTCCAACACTTCCCCTGCCCTGATGTACCACCCCTCGGCAAAGTCCCCCTCTTGCAAGGCAATATCCAGAAGTTCGCAGTACCGCGCCGCCGTATTGGTCGGCACCACAGTGCAGCCAGCCAGCAGCATGCCGGCCAACACTATGGACAGGGTGACAGCTGCCAGCCCCTTGCACTTGCGGGCCAATGCACGCCACTGGCGCCTGCGCCACGCGCCGCGAACCTGCCGGCACCAGTCCCAGGCCAGGAAAAAGAACGTGAATGCGTATTTCTGGATGGTTCGCATGCGGGCTCCATAGCTATAGGACAAATCGGCCTTCATCTGGCGGGGTGGGAATGTCCCATTCGGCCAGCAGTTGGTCTTTGAGCCACAGCTGCCAATGCTCGGGCAGGCGGTTGGTGCCCACCACCTGGGGCTCGGCGGGGTGGTCGCAAATCAGGCGCGTGGGGTGGCTGGGGTCGGCGGTGACAATCACGCGCTCGGTGACTGGCACACGAATGCCGATATCGGCGCCGGCAGTGTTGAGCAGCTCCACCTGAAACTGCAGGCCGGTGGCCTGGCTGGTGGGGTTGAGCAGCAGCTCGGGCTGGTGGACGCGCAGCCAGGCGATCAGCGGCACAAACAGTGCATCGGTGTGGCCGGTGAAGTCCAGCACCGTCACATCAATGGTGTAGGCGTACTCAAAGGACAGGCTTTTGCCCATCGCCGAGACGGCCCGGCCACCGCTAGCCAGCACCACGAGGTTTTCGGGGTTGGCCTTGAGGTCAGGGACTGCAGCCTCAATGAGGGTGCGCAGGCTTTGCAGCTTCCACATGCGGGGCGCCTTTCCAGATGGTGTTTTTCCAATCGTCCAGCGCCTGCTTGGCCGCGTTGTACTGGTCTATGCAGCTGTTCAGCTCGCGGGTGGCGTCTTCGGCGTCGGCGGTGATGGCAGCAATATCGGCTGCATCCTCTGCCAGTAGTTCGGCTCGCGCTTCTTGAGGCCCAGCGCCGGCATGCTGGGCGGCTCGCTCAGCAGGTACTGCGGGGGCGGCGCAGCTGGTGGTGCGGACTGACAGCCGCTGACTACCAGCACGCAAATCGCGATCGCGCTCAGCTTCAATAGTTTTTGCATGGTCTTTGCTCTCCTGTAATTCACGGGCAAGGGTCGCGGCCTGGTCGCGCAGCTGGTTGTCTGCGGTGCGGCTGGCCTCGCCCTGGCGGGTGGCCTCGGTGCGCTCAGCCGCTTGGCGCTTGGCATCGTCTTGCTGGGCGATCTGGTCGCGCGCGGCATAGCCCTTGCGGTATGCCCAGCCGTAGCCCGCCCAAAGTGCCGCCAGCAGCGCGGCGCAGACGATGACGGTCAGCCAGTCGATAACGCCGGTTTGCTTTTTCATGGCTTGAGGTCTTTCAGGCACATGGCCATTTCTCGATCACGGCGCAAGGCCAGGCCGCGCAGCTTGCGCCCCTTGGCCATTGCCCAATTCGGCAGTTGACGACAAGCGGCAGCCACATCGCCCGCGCGCAGCAGGCGCAGCATGGTGCTGTAAGTGCCTTTTTCCAGGTAGACAAAGCCATCCTTCACACCTGGCGCACCCGGGCCGGTGTTGTAGATGAATGAGAGGAACGCGGCCACGCTGGTGGCCGGCATGCTGTCGCGCACCTCAGCAGGCACCCAGCGCTCAAAAATCTGCCAGGCTTCTTGTATGCCCTGCAGGGTGAGTGCATCGCATTCGGCATTCGTGGCCACATCGCCCAGCTTTACGCCGCGCGTCCAGCCCTCGCAAATGGTAGGGATGGCCACCGGGTCGAGATAGGCAGGCAGCACCCGGCCCTCGTCCACCGGCAAGGTGGTGAGCAGGATGGCCGCAACGGCGCCCGCCACTGCGGTGGCGCCCTTGGCAATGATGGTGTTCTTGGGAACGTATGGCAGGGGTCTAGTCATCGGCCAGCCCCCCGAAGTCGGTAGAGGCATTGCCAGGGTGGCGCTGAATCTGAATCGCACGCTCGCGCCAGTTCTGGCCAAAGGTGCTCACCATCTTTTCTTCGCCGTGCTTCTCCAGCATTTCCATCACCCATGCCATGCGGTTGCGTTCTTCGGCCCGGTCGCTGCGGCGCTTCTCCGCCTGCTTGGCTTTCACGCCTTGGCGCTGCGCCCAGATGGAAACCAGGCCGGTGGCCACCGTCATAGCTGCGCCGATAATCAAAAGCACTGTGTCCACCGTGATAGTTGGAAACCACGTAGGCACCACATTGGCGTCAGTCGCGGCCTTCGCGGCACCGCCCGCTGTTGTGAGGCTGCCAAAAACATAGGTTGCGCCTGCGCTGATGCGCCCAACAACAAATGTGCGGCTTTCAACCCAAAGGGCCTTGATGTTCATTTCTTTGGCCCCTTCCAGCTCCATGCCGTCCATGTACAGGTTGCAAAACGGTCGATGGTGTTGGCGTTCAGAACTTCAAACCCGTAGTTCTCGGTCTTGGTGCCGCCCCACAGCTTGCTGGTGCGCACCAGCTGCCAGACGCCACCGGCGCAGGCCACGCGGGTGCCCATCACCTGGCGGCCGATATCGGGGTTGCCCCATTCGCCATCCAGCACCGGCAGCCCAGCGCGATAGGCGATGCCATCCAGGGGCTGCCCCCACTTCTTGGCCAGCCAGCCGCAGCGGTTGCGGATGCCGTTGAAATTCCAGCGCGGCAAGAAGCTGCGCGGGCTGTACGGCGGCCAGTAGCTCACATGCTGACCATCGTCATGCACCACATCTTCGTCGGGCGCGGGCATGCGCACATGCCGCCCATCGATCAGAGCCCAGTCAGAGCGGTCGCCGTTGATACTGATGTTGTTGTCATACCAGCGCAGCCAGCGCGGCAGCTGCTCGGCCTTGCGGGGCAGCAGTGCAGCGATGAACAGCCACACGATGGGCGCAGTGAGGCCCAGCCAAAAGCGGATCAATGCAGGCTTGCGCGCGCTCTGCAGGCTGGCCAGCGCCTGGGCGTGCAGCTCAGCGGGCACACCGGCTTCGGTCAAATAGGTTTGCAGCTTGTTCATCGTGTCGTCAGTCCCAAAGGTTGATGCGGTCTTGCACGGGCTGCACGGCCTTGACCAGGCGAACGGGCATGCCCATGGGGATATCCATGGCCACCTTGGCCAGGCCCGGGTTGGCGGCAAGCGTGGCCTCTACGTGGCCCGCTGTGCTGCCCAGGTGGCGATTTACCAGCGCATCGAGCACATCGTTTTGCAGCGCCCGCACGGTGATGGTGTTTTGCGCGCCGGTCATAGCAGCTCGGCAATCACGCGGGGCAAGCCCTGCAGGTCGGCAATGGCGTGGCGGGTGCGGGTGTCGAGGCTGTCTTGCCGGATCTCCAGCGCGCTGCGCACTCGGCTTTCTTTGCCCGCGCCATCAGGCAGCGTGTCAATGTCGCGGTATGCGCTGGCCAGCTGCGACTGCACATGCGATTGGATGGCCCGCTGGTAGTGCTTGAGCTTCACGCTCTGGCCGCCCAGCTGGGTGGCTGGCACATCGGCCAGGCTGGCATAGCCCAGCGCCATCTGCGCGGCCTGCCAGTCGCCCAGCTCTCTGTTGACACTGAGCATGGCCTCTTCCACGGCCAGCAGCAGGCGGGGCGGCGTCACGGTGCCGTCGAGCCTGGCGTCTTCGCGCAGCTTCTCGCAGTTCACATCGGGCCACCAGCCGTCATTGGTCACCGATGGCTCGGCGCCCTTGATAGGCGGGTTGGCGACAGCGACAAAGGGCGAATTCACGGCGTCAGGCTTTCAGGGTGTTAGGTGTGGCGGTGGCCCAGGGCGTCAGGCGGTGGCAAATCAATGCTGCCTTTGCCCTGGGGCCGCCACGGCTCGCGGGGTGCGACTGGTTCGGCGATTGGGGCGCTACTTTTTAAGGCGCGCTTCCAATCGCTCAATGTCTTTTTTGACGCCTGCGCGCACTGGATCAAGCTCCATAGCGCGCTGCAGGTATGGCAGGGCCGCGCTGCACACTTGCAGCGTGCGGCCCTTGGCATCCATGGCAATGTCCTGGCTGTTGGTCTTTCCCAGCAGTGCCCAGCCTGCAGCCTTGTTCAGCTTGGCCTTGATCTGGTCATGCATGTCGGCCTCGGCGGTCAGCTCCAGCACGCGCTGGGTGACTGCAATGGCGTCTTGATCCTTCAAGCGGCCAACCAGAACAGCGTCGGCAATCTCCTCGGCCACCACGCTGGGCATGTCGCGGTTGTAGTTGTCTGGCGGGTTGATGCCGCTGGCCAGGGCGTATTCGGCAAGAGGCATGGCGCGCACGTAGTCGCCCGCGTCAATGGCCCAGATCAGGATGGTGGCCACCACTTCGTCTTGTGTGCCTGGCTTGGTGTCAAACACCCCGGCCAGGTAGGCGTCATATTCGGGCAGCATGGCGCGCTTAGCCTCGGCCTTGCGTTCGTTGGCCTTGATGTCTTTCAGCGCAATGCGGTGCTGGTGCAGCTGGGCAAGCTGCAGCTCGTAGACGGTGCCGATGGTCTGCCCGTGGGCATTGGCAGCGCTCGCCACGCTGGCCTGCTTGGCAGCCATGGTGCGCATGTAGTGCGCCTGGGCTGGTGAAATTGGCATGTTGATGTGTCCCCGCGATGGTTTCGCACTGGCCCGCCAAAGAGCGGCCTATTTTTTTAGGCGCTCTTGGCCGGCCCGTGGCTTAGTCTTCGACGATCTCGATGTTTTCCACCAAGCAAGCCTTTTCCAGGTTCTCGATCACAAACGCATCGTTGGACGATTCGTAGGTCTCGATCTGGTCTTTCTTGGGGTTGTCGATCACCGCGCGGCGGCGCTTGCCCTCTTGGTAGTAAATCGAAATGTTGTCAAAGCTGACCACCATCACAGCCTTGGGCGGGAAGCCCGGCACCGATACCGCCTGCAGACCACCCAGGCGCTGCTGGCTCACCACGATGGATGCGGCCAACATCTCGGTGGGTGCATCCTGCCCGTCAACGATGGGAAACAGCTTGTCGTGCATGAGGTCGCGGCCCACGATGGCCACCAAGTCGCCCGACTCGGTGAACTTCTCGTCAATCAGCTTGTGGCGTGCGTCGTACACCAAGCCATCCAGCGTCTTGTAATCGCGGTCAGCCACTGGGCCACCCACCACCACCTTGCCGACAGCCTTGCCGCGCGCCATCACCCGCTCGGGGGCGTTTTCGCGCAAGTCCTGCAGCCAACCCTTGTTCACATCCTGCAGCTTGGGGTTGGCATCCAGATCGGTAGTCGGCGCGGCATGCGTGCCGTTGAAGCCGATCATGATGCGATCCAGAGCGCATTGGTTCACGATGGCGTCAGACAGCTTGGTCTGGAAGTTCTTGAACTTCGCCCACATGTCGAGCGTGTTGTAACGCAAAGCGGTGTCGTAGTTGGTCTGCTTGCACTCGTAGGTCTTGTCCTTGAGGTCATGCACTTCCTTGGCCTTGCGCTCACCGTTGCCGCTGGTGTCGGTACGGCTGGCAATGGGGCCGGCGATGCCCAGTCCCAGACGATCACCCGACATTTCATCCACTGGCACGATGTTGATCTTTTTCAGGAATGCGCTGGATTCCTGCACCCGGTTTTCGAGCGTTTGCTGCACGCTGGGTGCAATGTTGAATTTCTTGGTAGCGTCGGTCACGCCAGACAGCGATGCCTGTTGCGCCAGATAACCGTTGAACTTTTCGCGGGTTGGGTTCTTCATGGTCTGATCCCTAAAAAATGGTGTTTCTTTGCTTGGTAGCGGCTATTGAGCGGCTCTTACTGGATCAATAGGCCGCCAGCTCGGTGCCGTCATTGCCCGTGGCAGCTGGACGCTGGCCGCTGTGGTTCTCGGTGCCTTCGAGCTTGGTTTTCAGGGTGGCGAATTCCTTTTTGAGGTCAGCCAGCTCAGTGCCCTGGGCATTGAACTTGCCCAGCAGCTCGGCGTTTTCCGTGGCCATGTTCTGCAGCGCGGTACCAGTCACGCCCATTGCTTCCATGACCTTGGTGGCAAAGGTGGTGTCGCCAGCTGCGGGCTTAGTGGCTGCCAGGCCCTTGATGCTGTCAATCACATCGTTGAACTTCTGCAGCATTGCGCTGGCGATCCCCTCGGCGTCACCTTCTAGGCCCAGATCGGTTTCGAGGGCGGCAGTGAACAAGGTGGACGGGTTGGTTTTGCGCTTGGCGAATGGGTTGGCATCGGGGTGTGCAGCAGAAAATGCGAGCACCTCAGTCCCCAGGCTTGCGGGGCTGTCGGTGACAGCCAGACCGACCATATAGGCCTGGCCCGACTTCGCAAAATCGGGGTCGATTTCGATGCTGGTGAAGATCTTCTGCTTGGCCTTGTTCATGGCCACCAGTGCGGGCAGTGCCTCGACCTGGGCAAACAGCTCCATCTTGCCCTCGGCATTGGCCACGGCCTTGAGCGCAGTCACATCGCCCAGCGCCGCAAAGGCGCTGTCGGCCATCACGCCGCGAATGTGTTCCAGCCAGACACGGGCTTGGTACTTTCCGGTGTTGTAGTTGGCGGCAGCCTGTTCGATCCAGCTGCGCTGGATGGTGCGGCCATCGGTGGTAGCGCCTTCAGTGGCAACTCGAAAGAATTTGCTTGGCATGGTGCGGCTCGTTTAAGCGGTTGTTGATCTATCGCTATGTTCCGCGCACCCTGTTTTTGTAGCAATCACCGCGCGCTGTGGCTGCGTTTCGGACAATTTCCGTTTGTCGATTTCCGCGCGCGCGCGGCAGACACTGGCGGAATGAAAGTAGCCCCGCAAAAGCCCCCAGCCAGCCCCGCGCCCACCGGCACCGCCGACAGCGGCGCGCCGGCGCGCGCCGTCAAACGCCTGGCCAAGACGCGCGGCAAATGCGGGCCGCACATCACCACAGTGACGCCCGAGCAGGCGTTTACCGCTTCCGTTCTCAAAGAGATATCGCCCGAGGGCAAGGGCCTGCCGTTCGCGCTTGACGGCTTGCCCGCTGGCGAGTGCAGCGCCGTCACCGATGGCGGTGCCGGCCAGCGGCGCCAGGCCCGTGACCTGTATTGGCAGGGGTGGAAGCTGACCCACATCGCGGAAAAGCTGGGCGTGGCCCGCGCCACCCTGCACGGCTGGCACAAGGCAGAGCGCTGGGCAGAGGCGAGCCCCACCGAGCGCGCCGAGGGCGTGACGGAAACACGCTACGCGCAGCTGGTGGCCAAAGAGGAAAAGACCGGCAGCGACTACAAAGAGATTGACTTACTCGGGCGGCAAATGGAGCGCTTCGCGCGCATCAGCAACTACCGCCAGTCGGGCCGCGAGCGCGATCTAAATCCCAATATCGATGCGCGCAACGCAGCCGCCAAAAAGCAGCCCGTCAAAAACTTCCTATCGCAGGAACAGATCGAGCAGCTGCGCGATGCCTTCATTGAATCGTGCTTCAAGTACCAGCTCACCTGGTGGCAGAACAGCCACCAGCGCACGCGCCAGATTCTCAAAAGCCGCCAGATCGGCGCCACCTGGTACTTTGCCCGCGAAGCGCTGATTGATGCGCTGGAGACGGGCCGCAATCAGATTTTCCTGTCCGCCAGCAAGGCCCAGGCGCACATCTTCAAGCAGTACATCCAGGCGTTTGTCTTTGAGGTCTGCCAAGTGGAGCTGAAAGGCGAACCGATCATTCTGGCGAACGGCGCGCAACTGCACTTCCTGGGCAGCAATGCGCGCACCGCCCAGGGCTACCACGGCAATTTCTACTTCGATGAGTATTTTTGGACAACCGACTTCGAGCGCCTGAACAAGGTGGCCAGCGGCATGGCCATTCACAAGAAGTGGCGCAAAACCTATTTCAGCACCCCATCGAGCATCCAGCACGCGGCCTATGACCTGTGGAGCGCGAAGAAGTTTGCGCGCAAGTTCAAGACCGATATCGACATCACCCACGGCAAGCTGGCGGGCGGCTTCACGGGCGAAGACAAGGTGTGGCGCCACATCGTCAATATCTTGGACGCCGAGGCCGGGGGCTGCGATCTTTTCGACCTGGACGAACTGCGGCTGGAGTACTCCGACCCCGAGTTTGAAAACCTGTTGATGTGCGGCTTTGTGGATGACTCGTTTAGCGTCTTTCCGCTGACCAACCTGCAGCCGTGCCTGGTGGACAGCTGGGAGGTGTGGAAAGACTTCAAGCCATTCACCCAGCGGCCCTTTGGCTGGCAGCCGGTATGGGTGGGCTATGACCCCAGCCTGAACGGCGACAGCGCTGGCCTGGTGGTGCTGGCCCCACCCGAGACACCTGGCGGCCCCCTGCGCGTGCTGTACACCCGCCAGCTGCGCGGCCTGGACTTTGAAGCGCAGGCAGCCGAGATAAAGAAGGTCTGCGACACCTACAACGTGCAGCAGCTCACTATCGACCAGACCAGTATTGGCAATGCCGTCTACCAGCTGGTGGTCAAGTTCTTCCCGGCAGCCCGGGGCATCAACTACAGCGTGGAAAGCAAAACCATGCTGGTGATGAAAGCCCTGCAGGTCATCAAGTCCAAGCGCCTGCAGTGGGACGCCGGCAACAAAGAGCTGGCCGCCTCATTCATGGCCATCAAACGCGAGATGACAGCCAGCGGCCGCAGCGTGACCTACGCGGCGGGCCGCAGCAAAGATACCGGCCACTCCGATCTGGCATGGGCCTGCATGAACGCGCTCAGCAATGAAGCGCTGGAAGTGGGCACGGGCCTGGCCACGCCGCAAACGCAATCCTTTATCGAGGTCTATCCCTAATGAGAAAACGCAAACCCGCGCAGCCCCAGCGCACGGCGGCAATGGCCGCTACCTCTCCTGCGCCAGTCACCCAGGCGGGCGAGCAGCCCAATGTGCAGGCGTTCAGCTTTGGCGAGCCCGAGCCCGTGATAGGTGGTCGCAGCGCGCTGATGGAGTATGCCGAGTGTGTGCAGAACGGCCAATGGTATGAGCCACCCGTGAGCCTGGCCGCCTTGGCCCGCCTGCTGCGCGTTGGCGCGCACCATGAATCGGCGCTGCGCTGCAAGGTCAACATCTTGGCCAGCACATTCATCCCCACCCAGTGGCTCAGCGCCGCAGACTTCAAGGCCATGGCCTTTAACTTTTGCGTGCTGGGCAACGGCTATCTGGAGTGGCGCGAAAACCAGCTGGGTGACAAGCTGGTACTGCGCCACGCCCTGGCCAAATACATGCGGGTGGGCATCGATCCGGGCCGGTTCTTTTTCGTGACGGATCTGCAGTCGCCGCACGAATTCAAAGCCGGGTCTATCCTGCACCTGCGCGAGCCCGATCTGCATCAGGAAATTTATGGTGTCCCCGGCTACCTGGGCGCCATGCAGTCGGCCCAGCTCAACGAAAGCGCAACGCTGTTCCGCCGCCGCTACTACAACAACGGTTCGCACGCAGGCTTCATCCTGTACGCGACTGACCCGGCCCAAAGCCAGGGCGACATTGACGCCCTGCGCAAGCAGCTGACCCAGACGAAGAACGGCGGCAACTTCCGCAACGTCTTCTTCTATGCGCCAGGCGGCAAGAAAGACGGCCTGCAGCTGATCCCTATCAGCGAGGTGGCGGCCAAAGATGACTTCTTGAACATCAAGAACAGCAGCCGCGACGATGTGCTGGCCGCACACCGGGTGCCGCCGCAGCTGATCGGCATGCTGCCAAACAACACGGGCGGCTTCGGTGATGTGGAAAAAGCTGCAATGGTTTTTGCGCGCAATGAGATCACCACGCTGCAGACCGACATAGCCGGCTCGATCAACGCGCAGGCGGGCCGGGAGGTGGTGCGCTTCAAGCCCTACCAGCTGGAAGAGAGCCAGGCCGCCGAGTAGCCCCAGCTCCACACGCCACCCAGCACAGCGCGGCCCCCGCAGCAGGCCGGGCACAGGCCCGGCACCAGGGGCCAGCCCGAGCCGCACGCCCCCACGCCCCTGCACCAC
>NZ_APCR01000079.1:0-1966 GCF_000410635.1 Comamonas sp. B-9 | reverse complement strand
TTGTTGATTGCCAGCTGCGGGCCTGGCCGCTTGCCGGTCATGGCCGCCACCATGGCGTCTAACTGCCTGCGGTTGAGCTGCTCTATAGCCGCTTCAATGCTTGGCAGCTGCATCGCCTGGCGGTACAGCTCCAGCTTTGCCAGCTGGTCTTTGCTGTAGCCGATCTGCTCGATGGAAAGCTGCATGGGTCATTGCCGCTTGTGTTGTGCGGGTACCGCCAATTAGCAGGCGGCGCCGGCGCTGTGTTGGTGCGAAACATCGCCCAGGCCCAATGCCTGCAGCTCGTTATCCACCCGTCGCATGGTCATGTCGTAGACCAGCGTTGCTGGTTCAGTTTTCAGGCGCTGGGCCATTGCTTCCAACATGGCCCAGTCCTCTGGGCGGAATCGCACGGTCTTCTTGGCCGTGCGTGCGTGATCCGGGTTCTTGTATGCCATTTGCCAAGCCTCCCCGCCTACGGCGGTGTCGTGTACCATCCCCAGAAGGGACGTAATTTGGTGTTACGGCTGGATGATAGTTCAGAATTCCAAACAAAGCAACAATGAGTTCAAAAAAAGAAACTGAATCTGTTGAGGATTCCGGTCTAGTTCAAGGAATTGGTTCGAGATTACGAACTGAACTTGAGCGACTCAGCCTCAAGGCAGATTATTTTTCTGAAATTGGCAAGGGGTACGCCAAAGGCACGATCTATGCCTGGGCGAGAGGGGACAACTCGCCCCCTGCTGCATTTCTCTCCCATGCTGCCGATGCAGGGATGGATGTTCAATTCATCATCACCGGCAAGCGTGCATCGGAAAACCAAGATGTACTAGCGCCCAGTCGTCACGCCCTCACCGGCCCGGCTCCGACTCCTGCGCATTCAGAAGACACCCTATACATTCCACTTCTAAGTGCTACAGGCAGCATGGGCCCAGGCAGCGAAGCGCTCGCCGCCGATGTGGTGATGGGCGATGTTCCAGTGTCATTGGTTTGGGTGAAGAGGAATTTACCCCGCAGCCGCCCCGAGGCCTTGCGCCTGGTGCACGCCTATGGCGACAGCATGCGCGGCACCCTGGAAAGCGGTGACTTTGCCCTGGTGGATACCGATATTCACTCGGTCGATATCGATGGGGTTTATGTGCTGGAAGCGCACCAGCGCCTGTTCATCAAACGTGTGCGACAGCGGATGGATGGCAAATACGAAATTAGCAGCGACAACCCGGCAATCAAGCAGATCGACATTCTGAACGGCGGCCACGAGGTGCGGATCTGCGGCATGGTGGTGTACGGTTGGAACGGTCGCCGTTTTTGAGGGGTAGCGATGGGCGAAGCAAGAAGAAAGAGGCTTACAGGGCAACCCGGGGGTGATGGTGCTGCTCAGCTCCAAGTGAAGAAAGAATGGCCCACTTTTGTCATCATCAGGCACGGGGTAGCACCTATAAATGCAGATTACGTAAAGAATTTCTGCATGCAGGTCGATGCCAATTCATCTGCCGTTGAAGTCAAATGCGCACCCGTTAAGGGTGATCTAAAGGATTGCTTTCCGCTGGTTGAAAAACAGGTGCAGAACTCCGGTGGCAGCCTAGTCTTAGGCTGGGCCATATGGGAAATTGTTGGCCAAATGATTGAGGCAGAGCTTCACGCCGTGTGGCGGAGCGCAGAGGGAGATCTGATCGACATCTCTCCTCGTGAACGGCGCTTCAACTCCATAACCTTCTTGCCAGATACCAAAGGTCTTGATTTCTCGCGCCAGGTCGACAACATCAGACACCCGCTAACCGCAGACCCCCGAATTCACAAATTCATTGAGCTACACAGGCAGCGCTTTGCGCTTTTCAATGAAGGTGATCTTGCCGACAAAATGGGGGTTGTAGAACTCTCGCCTCAAGCGGCACGCGAGCTTTACCTCATCGAGAGAGAACTGGATAGCTTGCCTTTTCTTGCTGTTGAGTAGAGCCACCATGAGTGTTGATTTCCATGCAAACCT
>NZ_KE148590.1:10867-32398 GCF_000410635.1 Comamonas sp. B-9 | reverse complement strand
ATCTGGGGCTGAGTTGCAGCTGGGTTGTTCTGGAACACGGGGTAGTCGCCTTCGCCACTCGGGCCGCGCGGGCCCGCGCCGCCCTGGCCGATGGGCCGGGCTTCGGGGTCGTCGATGACGGGCGCATCACCGGGGTTGCCGCGATCGGGCAGCGGCTGCATCGCAGGCGGTTGCTCAAACGGATCGACCGGTTGCTTGTTGTCGCCAAAGCCCAGCATCCAGCTGCGCAGGCGCTGCACAAAGGTGTTGTTCTCGGCGGGCATCTCAAAGCGGGCCTGTGCTTGCACCAGCTTGGCGCGCTGCGATGCGGCAGCCACCTCGGCCACAACAGGCAGTGCACTGTGGGCGCCCTGGCCCCAGTAGTCGTTCAGCTGCACGCGGCTGTCGTTGAAGCCGACCCAGGCGCCGCCCACCCAGTCCGGGTGCGCCAGCATGAACCAGCCGTCGGCATTGTCTTGCGTAGTGCCGGTCTTGCCCACCCAGTCGCCGCTGACACCATAGCGCGCCACACCCCGGCCCGTGCCCTTGGTGATGACGCCGCGCATCATGTCGATCAAGGCGTAGGTCACGCCGCTGTCCAGCGCCAGCTCGGTGGCGGGTGGCTCAAACTCGGCCAGCACCTTGCCTTCGCGGTCGGTAATGCGGGTGACCATGATGGGCACGCGGTAGCCGCCGCCATTGGCCAGGGTGGAATAGGCGGTCACCATCTCTTGTAAGGTGACCGGGCTGGTGCCCAGCGCCAGCGACATCACATCTTCGAGCTTGCTGTCACGCACACCCAGTGCCCGCGCCAACTTGGCCACCTTGGCGGGGCCCACCTTGGCCATCACCTGGGCGGTGATGGTGTTCTTGGAGTAGGCCAGGCCATCGGCCAGGGTCATCGGTTGGTCGGAGGGCGGGCCGCCATCGGTGGGGCGCCAGAACTGCCCGCCGCCCAGCGGAATGCGCACGGCCTCGTCCATCAGCTGGTCAGTGGGCAAGGCGCCATCCTGCAGCGCTGCGCCATAGACAAAGGGCTTGAAGGTGGAGCCGGGCTGGCGGCGCGCTTGCGAAACATGGTCGAACGGGTCGATGGCAAAGTCGCGGCTGCCGACCCAGGCCAGCACATGGGCGTTGCGCGGGTCCATGGCCATAAAGCCCACTTGCACGCGCACCTTGTCCTGGCGCAGGTTGGCCATAAAGTCGGCATCGGCCAGCAGGCGCTCTAGCGCTTCGTCCTTGTCCTGGCCATCGGCCACGGCCTGGCGGTAGACGGCGCTTTCGCGCACAAAGCTTTGCACCAGCGGGTTCTTGGCGGTCCATTGGTTGCGGTTGCTCCACAGGCCATTGGCGGTCACCTGCAGCTGCCGGCCCTGGCGCACCACGGCCTGGTTGGCCCATTGCTGCACGCGCGAGTCGATGGTGGTCTGCACCACCAGGCCATCGGCATAGATGTTGTAGTCGTTGGCATCGGCCCATTCGATCAGCCACTTGCGCAGCGCCTGCGCAAAATGCGGTGCCATGCCCACGGCCTCGTCCTGGCGCTCAAAATCCAGCTTGATGCCGCGTTTTTTAAGGGTCTCAAAATCCTGGTCGCTGAGCTTGCCGTGCTTGTTCATCTGCGCCAGCACAGTGTTGCGGCGCTGCTGGGCCCGTTCGGGGTTCTGCACCGGGTTGTAGTAGCTGGTGCCCTTGAGCATGCCGACCAGGGTGGCGGCCTCGAGCACGCTCAGCTTCTGGGCGGGCTTGTCAAAGTAGGTGCGTGCGGCCATCTCGATGCCAAAGGCGTTGTAGAGAAAGGGCACGGTGTTGAGGTAGGTCTCCAGGATCTCGTCCTTGGTGTAGGCCGATTCGATCTTGTAGGCGGTCACGGCCTCCTTGAGCTTGCGGTTGAGCGAGCGGGCGCGGCCGATTTCCTCGGGAAACATATTGCGCGCCAACTGCTGGGTGATGGTGGAGCCGCCCTGGGGCCGGCCCATCGCCGTGTGCAGCACCGAGCCAAAGGTGCGGCGCCAGTCGAGCGCGCCATGCTCATAAAAGCGGTGGTCTTCGGTGGCGATCAGCGCATTGATGACGTTGGGCGAAATGTCCTTGAGCGCCACCCATTCGCGGTTGGAACGCTTGTACTGCGCCAGCACCTTGCCATCGGCCGACAGCAGCTGGGTGGGGGCCTCGACCTTGTTTTTCTGGATATCGCCGATCGAGGGGGTGAGCGGAATCAGCAGCAGCACATAGAGCAGCAGCAGCACCGGCAAGGCCGCGACTGCCAGCAGCCATTGCTTTTTGCTGCGCGCGGCCAGCCAGGGGCGCAGCCGCCGCGCCAGCCCGGGCAAGGCGCCCGCTGCGCGGCGCAAGGTGTTCATCAAACCGGAGAGAAGGGGGATCGCCATGGAAGAAGTCTGCAAAGCCTGGGCCGGCAGCGCGCTGTCCGCACCGCTGCCTTGGCCAAGGCGCCATTGTCGGGCAGCGGCAGTTTCCCCGCCTGTCGGCTGTGCAAAGCAGACTGCAAACCATGTAACAAATGTAGGGGGTGGCCAAAAGCTATAGAAGTTGGATAAAACCGAATTTCGAGCGTTTTGGCAGCATTAAAAGGCAAGTTGCAGAAGGATATTGCCTGCAGGTCTTGTCACCCCAGCAATACCGCCCCCGTAGGCAAGCGCGGGGCAGGCGGGCATCACTCCATAAACCAGCCGTGGCTCACGATCATCGACTGCCCCGTCAGCGCGTTGGTGGGGAAGGCTGCAAAGAAGAGCGCCACACGTGCCACATCGTCCACCGTGGTGAATTCGCCGTCGACGGTATCCTTAAGCATCACGTTCTTGATCACATCGGCCTCGCTGATGCCCAGCTCCTTGGCCTGCTCGGGGATCTGCTTGTCCACCAGGGGCGTGCGCACATAACCGGGGCAGATCACATTGGCGCGCACACCTTGCGGGCCGCCCTCTTTGGCCACGACCTTGGCCAGGCCTTCGAGGCCATGCTTGGCCGTCACATAGGGCGCCTTGAGCTTGGATGCCTCCTTGGAATGCACCGAGCCGGTGTAGATGATGCTGCCGCCACGGCCCTGCGCATACATGTGCTTGATGCAGGCGCGGGTCGTGAGAAAGGCGCCATCGAGCTGGATGGCGAGCATCTTTTGCCACTCCTGCAACGTAAAGTCCTGCACCGGCTTGACGATCTGGATACCGGCATTGCTCACCAGGATATCGATGCCGCCATAGGCCTTGACAGCAGCTTCGACGGAGGCGTCGACCTGGTCTTCCTGCGTCACATCGACCGCCAGGCCCATCGCTGTGCCGCCCTTGCTGGCAATATCCTGGGCCGCCGCCTCGGCTGCTTCCTGCTTCAGATCGGCGATCACCACCTTGGCGCCCTGCTGCGCATACAGATCGGCAATGGCCTTGCCAATGCCACTGGCGGCGCCCGTTACATAGGCCACCTTGCCTGCGAGTTGCTGAACCATTTCTTCATCCTTTCGACCGGAAAAGCGGTCACAAATAGCCAGTCTCGCGCTGCGCTGCAGCATGCTGCCGTAGGAGAGCAAGCCGTTTGCATGACAATCACCAAACCCTTGGCGCTGCCCCTGCCATCCACGTGCGCCAGACGGCCCGCCGGTGCGAACCTCTACACTTGCGTTTTTGGCAGACTCTTCGAACAAGACCATGAACATCACCAAAGACTGCGCCGTCACCATCCAATACAAGGTGACCGATGCGCAAGGCAAACCGCTGGACAGCGGCAACCTCGCCTACCTGCATGGCGGCTATGAAAACATCTTCCCCAAGGTGGAAGCTGCGTTTGAAGGCCAGGCCGTGGGCTTTAGCACCAGCGTGGATCTGGCGGTGGAAGATGCCTTTGGCGTGCGCGACGAGAGCCTCGTGCGCGTGATCCCCAAGAGCGAATTCCCACCGGGCGTGAAGGTGGGCGGCCAGCTGCGCGGCGCCAATGACCGCGGCGAGCCCCAGGCCTTCTACGTCAAGAAGATCAAGGGCCCGGAAGTGCACCTGGATGGCAACCACCCGCTCGCCGGCCTGGCGCTGCGCTTTAGCGGCAAGGTCGTCGATGTGCGCGCGGCCAGTGAAGAAGAGATTGCCCACCGCCATGTGCATGGCGCGCACGGCCACCACCATTGATACTGCCGCGCAGCGGGCCGGTGCAGTGCACGGCCCTCTTGGCGTTGTTGATCACCCCAGCGGCTCACGCAAAGGCCTTGCGTGCAGGCCGCTTTTTCATTGGAGCAACGACCCCATGACCACCCTGATCGAGCCCCGAACCGCCCGCCTGCAGCTGCGCCAATGGCAGCCGCAGGACAGGGAGGCCTTTGCCGCGATGACGGCGGACCCCGAGGTGATGCGCTACTTCCCCGCGCCGCTGACGCGGGCGCAGAGCGACGCGATGGCCGACCGCTGCGAAGCGCTGATGGCCGAGCGCAGCTGGGGCGTCTGGGCGGTGGAGCGGTTGGAGGACCAGCAATTCATCGGCATTGTCGGCCTGCATGTGCCCCAGGCCGAGCTGCCTTTTTCTCCCTGCGTCGAAATCATGTGGCGCCTGGCGCGCCATGCCTGGCACCAGGGCCTGGCCACCGAGGCCGCGCGGGCAGCGCTCGCCGTGGGCTTTGGCCAGTTGCAGCTGGCTGAAATCGTCGCCTTCACCACCACCAGCAACCTGCCATCGCAGGCACTGATGCAGCGCCTGGGCATGGAGCACGACCTGGCAGGCGATTTTGCGCACCCTGCCCTGCCTGAGGGCCACCCGCTGCAAGCCCATGTGCTGTATCGCTTGTCCGCTGCAAAATTTGCAGCAACCTAGGCCTCGCACTGCGCGGCTGCGATGACCGGCTGATGGGGATGGCTTGCCGCGTTTCAAGCCAACCGCCGCCCTGCCCTGCCGTCCGAGTGCGCACCCAGCCGGCTGTAGGACGCTTGATCTTTCTCAGGGCTTTTACGCATATTGACCATGTCGCAGGCTTTGTTGCAGTTTTGCGAGTTAGGATGTGATCAACAAGGTGCCGCAAGGCGATGGCCTTCGCTGCATCCGGTTGCTATAGCTGGGCTGCCGCCCAGCATGTTCGAGAAAGGAGCACATCCATGCAAGTTCAAGTGCACGCTGGTGACAATGTTCAAGGCGGAGAATCCCTCTCCCAATGGGCACAAACCGAGGTACAAAACAAGCTTTCGCGCTTCCGCGAATATGTGACCCGGGTGGAGGTTTACCTCACCGATGTGGACGCCCTGAAAAACGGCGGCAAAGGCAAGCGCTGTGTGATGGAAACACGTGCCACCGGCCGCCAACCTTTGGCCGTCAACGCCGAGGCCGAAAAGGTCGCCGAAGCCTTCAACGCAGCACTGGAAAAACTGCACCGTGCTTTGGACACCGACATCGCCAAGATGCGCGACAAGAGCAACCGCGAAACCATTCGCACGGGCACCGACGAGGATGTCGAAGCCTAAGCGCTAAGACGGGCCAGCACCGCCCATCCTCCTGAGCAAAGCACCGCCTGGCGGTGCTTTTTTGCGTCTGAGGCTTGCTGTTTTCACGGCCTTTGTCCCAGCAGCTGCGTGGTTTGCAGCGCGGTAGACGCGCTGTAGGCAGCTGCAGCGCACCCGCTAGCGAGGGGCAGCCGCAAACCAGACGGACACGCAGTCAGCGCCTGGCTGGCTGGGCAAGCGCCCGTGCTGCGCCTGCCTCGCAATCTGCATCCAGCGCCCAGCCGCCAGGGCAGGGGCACTTAGAGTCGCCAACACAACCCTTGATACGTCGTTACCAAGCCTTGTCGTACGTCTGTACTACCTGCGGCTTGGCGCCTAGTCTCAACCGCAAACCTTCGGTTTGCTGGGTCGTGTTGGCGACTCTTATCACGCTTCAGCGCGCATCGCTGCGCTTGCACAAAACCCAGGGCAGAACGCAAGGCAGACATAGACCAGCGCCTGCGTCCCCCGCTGCTGGTACGCGCCCTCCTCCAACGGCCCTCCGCCGTTCCACACCGCTCACAGAGCTGCAACAAGCTTGAACGCTCGGCCGCGCACAAGCCAATGCGGAATCGCGGTCATTCAAATCCGCTGAATGCCCCGCGCAGACCGGACGATCAGGTGCTCAAAAACCAGTGGATATCTTCATGCGTTCAATCGATGGATTCGTGCACAAGTTATGCACATGTGACAAATTTCTCTGCCTTTTTCCGTTGACAGAAAGATATCCACAGATCAATGCACTTTTTCCAACAGTGATTGTCAAGTGACTTCATCGCGTCAATCTAGCGATATCTGCTCCATATATCGCCAAATGTCCAGCAATTTTCAGCAATAGTTCCGCATTTCTGGCAAGAGAGGTCTCAACACCCATAGGGACTTATGCACAAATTTTTCCACAAATTTCTAGCTATTCCCGCCTATTTTTTAAGCAAGTCTATGGCTGAATGTTATTCGTGCGTTCTTGTGCATAAATATGCAAATGACTTGTTTCAAACAAAAAACAGCCTTCTTTCTGTGAATAACTAGACGATGCACGAGCCAACTTATCCACAATGCATGCCGCAGATCTCCAACTGAGTGGAATTGTGAATAAGTTCAGCACAAGCAGGTGTCTGTCGTTTTACCGCATAAGTCCTTTACTTATCCACAAATTTGCGCCATCGTAGAGGGAGGCTGTTTATGCCGCAATGTGCATAACTGTAGAGACAGAAATTCTCATATCGTGAAATTTATCATGATATGGAAAATTATGCACAAGTGCATAAAGGATAACTTGTTGAAAAGACATGGTGGCTCTTTATCCATTTTGCATAAAAAATCAGCATTCAGCCATACAGCTCTGCACTCCATCGTTGCGGGTGATTTGAATTGACCAGCTTCTGATTTCAGTTTATTTGAATCATTCAAATTATAATTTTGGCTTTGTCGATGGCGGGGCAAAGCTGTGGCTCCATTTGGTCTGAAATGCCGCAGATCCCCATCGCCACACCAGGAACCTGGTACTGGGCGGATCGCAGAAATTGGCCCAGCACCCATCTGTCGCTCCGCCCTGATGTCGGAAGGCCCACCGCAGACTCGCTTATTGGCTGCGCACAGCGTTCGCCATAGCCGGTCGAGCCAAGGCATTGCGTTAACAGCCCAGGAATCTACGCCCACCACCCTTCGGAAAGCACGCCGACCGCGCCAAGCCTGGTGGGCCTGGCAAATACCGTTGACTGCGTCGTTGGATCAACTGGAAAAGCCGGAGCGTAAAAGACGCTTACCGGGCTAGAGATCGGAGTGCAACCATGCTGACAACCAGCGAGCGCGGCAAGTTTTAACGCTGGATAGCGAACCCAGCGCGAGGCCCCGACGCCCATGCAAGCGGGATGTCCACAGGCAAGAACAGCTCGGACGGCTGCGGCCGGCATGGTGGGGTGTGGGTCGTACAGATGCCAGCGCAGATGAGGCTGCAGCGCTGGTTTTGCACATGCAGATTTTTTGGCCTGGCAAACGTGGGTTTTGCTTAAAAGCCGGCGCCTGGCATATGGCTATGCATGCCCAGCCTGTCCTTTAGGCATCTACAAGACATTGTTTTTATTCAACATTGTCCCGAATCGACACCCGCCCATCTCGTCCTCTGATCCAGACACGACGTAGCACACCCCAAAAGATCTGTGGGTAACATTAGGAACAAACCAACAATAACTCCTTAGTTATCCACAGACAAACACCAAATGGAGAACTTGCACTACTACCATGCACCGGAAATAGCGCCCCGTGTACACAGTGCAATAGCAAGGCAGCTATTTGTTTTATAAGCATAAAAAACTTATCCACAGCTTTTATGGCAAATAGTTCAGACAGCTAAAGAAGCGGATTCCTGCCTAGGCCCTGTGGGCAATATTTGCGTGGCAGGCTTTCCTACGCACAGCAACGCAATCCGCACGGCCATTTTGTGCTGATGGCCGGGTATTTGTGGATAATTCATTATTTATCAATAGCTTGATTCAAATTCAAGCCTGCAGAATGACTGTGGATAATGAAGACGCACAAATAAACTTATCAACAGAAATATCCCATGAGTTCTACTTATCCACTTTGCAGTGACAACCATGGAGGGGTACCATCAACATGGTTAGAAAAATTTCAAGCAATTGAATGTTCTGGGCTTAATGCACTTATCCACAGATGGTGGCGCCCTTCTACTACTATCTACTATTCTTTTAAAGAAAATAAAAGAAAAACCAAAGGCAAGCTCGGCAAAGTTTCATATGTTGAAATTTTTCAGACTGTGAAATGTCAAGTCGCTTTGCAAGAAGGGAGCGGGGCAGAGCAGCTCTCAAAATACGTAGCACATCACCTCAGAATCCCTCTCCCATTTGGACGAGGGCATCTCAGACCTTGGAGTGCTTGGTGGCAGCGCTGTTGCTCTGACCCAGAGCTCGATCACACAGAGAGGGCCCTGTGCGCAAATGCACAGCCTTGCATAGGTGTTCGCTATACTTTTGGATAGGCGTGGCGAGTGCGGATGCCGCTTTGCAGGCATATGGCCGGATGAGAAGGCGGCATTGATTGGTGCCGCTGCCATCTCGGTGTCGCTGCGCAGTAGGGAACGCATCACAGCGGATTGCCAGGCCGGCCCTGCAGATCCGTCCACCAGGCTGCTGGAAGCTGCTCAGGCTTTGACTGGAGCTGGGTAGAGGGGGCGGAGGAGGGTTGGGACCAAGGATGGCTTAAACCGTCTCTGCCGGCCCTGAATGGCCGTGTGAGCGTCCTACAGCCCTGGTGTCTTCGGATCGCTGTGGTTGCGCAATGGATCAAGGACCTTGGCCCTTATCCTCTATAACTGTATTTTTATACAGTCATTTATATGGTTCCTTGCCGCAGCACCTCTGGCCTATACGGTCATTCCAGCCAACTGCCTCTCAAGCGCCGCTATGGCTGTCTAGAGCCCCGAACGGCACATCCAGCCCATAACCCCTCATACAGGCAAAAAAATACCGCCAGAAGGCGGTATGAAGGGGAAGAGGGGGGTTATGGGGCGATCAGAAGTGGCGCGCGTAGCGCAGCTGCACAAAGTTCTCGCCAGGGTTGGGGCGCTTGATCGAGGCGTTGGACAGATGCTCCAGACGAACCGACCATTCATTCTCGCGGCGCATGCCGGTGAAGTAGCCCACACCGATATGGGTGCCAAAATTGAAGGCGGTCGAGAAGCGCTTGTCGCGGCTTTCGTAGAGCTTGCTGGAGACATAACCGCCCAGGCCCGCTTCAACAAACCAGGGGTACTGGCTCTTGCTGTGAAAGCGCATCGTGGGCACGAAGCCCACCACCGCAATGGTGCGGCTGCCTTCTTGCTCCATGCGGTCGGAGTTCCAGGCGGACAGGCTCATGTCCCAGTGGGCGGTGACTGCATGGCCCCACCAATAGGTCTTCCAGTCCATCGGGATCGTGGAGCCAATGGTGACGCTGCGTGCGTCACGCTCTGCAACCCCAGCTTGCAAGTACAGGGTGGGGCTGTTGCGCTTGTCGGCAAACTGCGCTTGGGCAGAGGCACTCCAGACAGTCAGCGCGCACAAGCCGAGAGCGGAGAGGAGAGGGCGGTATTGCATTAAATAATGTTACACCTGGACTACAGGCACTTCTGTCAGCAAAAGCAGGATGTTGTCTGTATGCAACCGCTGACGCCGCCAAGGACATTGGCACGGACACAAAAAAGCGCAGCGTGTGAGGCTGCGCAGGAGGGGATGGAGAGGGCGATCCAAGGGTGCAGGAGCGCTCCGGCCTTATTTACTGTCCATCGGCGGAACAGTCTGTTTCGGATTTGGGCCTTGATGGCGCTTGCCATGCGGGCCCTTGCCGTCCGGGCCGCGTCCGCGGCGCTCATGCATCTTCAAGGTTTCTGCATCAAAGGTCTTTTGCTGCTCAGGCGTCAAGCTGGCATAGAAAGCCTTGGTGGCCTGGTTGCGCTGGTCCATTGCCGCCTGGTGTTTGGCATGCATGGCGGCCATCGCGTCAATGCGCTCCGGCGTGGTCATCTTGGCAAAGTCGGGGCGCTCAGGGCGGTCGCCCGGCGCTGGGCGCTGGGGCTTGACCGCTGCCATGTAGCTGGTCCAGCCGGCTTCCTGGCTGGCATTGAGCTTGAGCGAGGCCTTGAGTGTCTGCATGCGTTTGGCCATGTGGGCCTCGCGTGCTTCGGGGCCATGGGCCTTCTTGGCTGGGGCGGGGGCGCTTTGTGTGGTGGGGGCTGCTGCGGGGGCAGCCGGGGTTTGGGCGAAGCTGGAAACCGACAGGCTGGCCAGCATGGCGGTCACGATGGCGCTGCGTTGCAAGAGAGACATGGTGGTTCCTTTCCGGGTTGTGATGTCTTGTGCGATGTCTGCAGTGTCCGCCTGCCATGTAATAGCCCCGTCACTGGCCGGTATGGCTGTGTAAAGAATTAGCAATTTTGGTTGTTGGGCTGGGGATTGTGTGTATTGCTGGCCCCCTGGGTCAACAAGTCCAAACCCCGGCTTTTTGCCCGCTGCATCGCTCTGGGGCGGGCCCGATTCGCGGCACAATGGACAGCAGATCAGTGCGGCACACCAGGGCCGCTTGTGTTTTTTAAAGGGCTGCTGCGCAAGACTGCAGCCCCCCAGAACAAAGGAATGGCATGTTCAAGAACATGATTTTTTACCGCATCTCCGAAACCTGGCAGCCGGATTTGGTCGCGCTGGATACGGCCTTGGCCAAGCAGCAGTTTGAGCAGTGCGGTGCCACCCAGGAAAAGTCCACCGGTTGGGTGCCTCCGCGCGGCGAGGAGCACGGCGCCATGGTTGAATCCGTGGGCGGCCACTGGATCCTGCGCCTGATGAGCGAAAGCAAGATGCTGCCCGCCAGCGTGCTCAACCGCAAGGTGGATGAAAAGCTCGCCCATATCGAAGCCCAGGAAGGCCGCAAGCCCGGCAAGAAGGAAAAGCAGGAGCTCAAGGACGAGTGCAAGCTCGATCTGCTGCCAATGGCCTTTACCAAGCAGGGCGGGCTGTGGATCTGGATTGATCCGCAGGCGCGCCTCCTGGTGCTGGACACCAGCAGCCAGGGCCGTGCCGACGAAGTGATCACGATGCTGGTGGAGGCATCGCCCGGCTTTGCCGTGGCACTGATCGACACCCAGAACAGCCCCCAGGGGGCGATGTCCGCCTGGCTGCACAGCTACGACGCGCCGGCGGGCTTTAGCATTGACCAGGAGTGCGAGCTCAAGAGCGCCGATGAATCCAAGGCCGTGGTGCGCTATGCCCGCCATCCGCTGGGCATCGACGAGATCCGCGAGCATATCGACCAGGGCAAGCTGCCCACCAAGCTGGCGCTGACCTGGGATGACCGGGTCAGCTTTGTGCTGACCGAGGGCCTGCAGCTCAAGAAGGTGGCCTTGCTCGATGTGGTGATGGAAGGGGCCAGCGAAGATGGCGGCTTTGATGCCGATGTGGCCATTGCCACCGGGGAGTTCAGCCAGCTGATTCCGGATCTGATCCAGGCGCTGGGCGGCGAAGGCCGCACCGAACTGGGCCAGCTGCCCGACCGGGGCGACAAACCCGCCGCAGCGGCCTTGGAAGGGGCTGCAGCGCCCGCCAAGCCGATCAGCCAGGGGGTAGGTGCTGCCAAGCCATTCCAGGCCTCTGGCAAGCCTGGCGGCATGCAGACCGGGCCCAAATCGGCACCGGTGGACCAGGATCCGGACTCCAGCCCTTTCTGATCTGGGCCAACCGCAGAAACGACAACGCGCTCCCAGGAGCGCGTTTTTTATGGCGAAGGCGGTGGTCTGTCCAGGCCTTCAATGCTTGCAGCAGCTGGCCGCATCGGGATCGGCCTTGGGGTCGGACAGGCTGTCAAGAATAGGGCAGTCCGGCCGCTGGTCGCCGTGGCAGCTGTGCACCAGCGCCTGCAGCGAGCGCTCCATCGCCTTCATCGCGGCAATGCGCTCGCGCAAGGCGCCAATATGCTTTTGCGCAATCTCCTTGACCGAGCTGCTGGCGCGCTGCTTGTCGTGCCAGAGATTGAGCAGGTTCTCGATCTCCTCCATCGAGAAGCCCAGATCGCGGCTGCGGCGGATGAAGGAGAGCGTATGCACATCGGACTGGGTATACAGCCGGTAGCCGCTGTCGGTGCGGTGCACATGGGGCAGCAGGTTCAGCGATTCGTAGTGGCGCGCCATGCGCGCAGAAATACCCGCCAGCTGGGCTGCCTGGCTGATGGACACCGGCCAGGCGATGGACTGCTCAGCGGCAGGCTTGCGTGACGGGCTGGCCATGCTTACTGGACCTGGTAGCCTTCGGCCGCAATGGCCGCTGCGATTTTGTCAGCGGGCTGGCTGGACTCGACCACCACCTTGCCTTGGGCGCGGTCGATCGCTACCTTGGCCTGGGCGTCGAGCTGCTGCACAGCCTGGGTGACGGCACGCTCGCAGTGGCCGCAGGTCATGCCTTGGACTTGGAAGGTGTTTTGCATCAGAGTTTCCTTTTCCTGTGGTTGATGGCCTGATCTTGAAAGCTGACACGGTGTGAAGGTCAAGAGCAGGGTCTTTCGCCAGGAACAAGCCATCAGAACTGCACCGGCCCGGATGTGTTTCACGTGAAACACATCCGGGCCGAAGCTGCGCTTACTGCTTTTCGTCTGCGATGGCCTTCTGCACCGATGGGCGAGCGCCCACGCTCTGCAGGAAACCAGCCAGGTTCTGAAGGCCGCTGATGTCGACTCCGACAAACTTGCTCCAGCCGCAGACGGTGAACAGGTAGGCGTCCGCCACGCTAAAGTCCGCGCCCATCAGGAATTCCTTGCCGGCCAGCTGCGCATCCACCCAGGTCAGGCGTTTGAGCACTTGCCCACGGGCCATGTCCTTGACGGTGTCGGGCATGTTGGGGTTGAACAGCGGGGAGAAGCCCTTGTGGATCTCGGTGCCGATAAAGCCCAGCCACTCTTGCAGCTGGTAGCGCTCGAAGGTGCCGTTGGCGGGAGCCAGCTTGGAGGCGGGCGCCTGGTCGGCGATGTACTGCACGATGGCCGGGCCTTCACGCAGGCGCTGGCCATTATCCAGCTCCAGTACCGGCACATAGCCCAGCGGGTTGATCGTGTAGAAGTCGGTGCCGTCCTTGAGCTGGTGGGTCTTGGTGCTGGCCATCTCCAGGGTGAAAGGCAGACCAGCTTCCAGCAGGGCGATATGGGGCGACAGCGAACAGGCGCCGGGAGAGAAATACAGCTTCATCAACAAATCTCCAGTGAAAGGTGAAAGCCAAACCATGCTATCGCTTTTGACAAAGCTTTGCAGCCAGGTGGCTGCGGCGCAATAACACGGCTGACCGCGTGTAAACCCCCAAGTCATTAAAATAGCGGGCAAAACCGACTATTCGCCATTCTGTCAAAGGGCTGCAGAAGGGCATGACTGCATGCAAGGCTGCTGCCTTGCGAGCCCTGGAACGAGGCCGTATGAGCCAAACCCCCTATACCTATCCGCAAGAATTTGATGTCATCGTTGTCGGTGGCGGCCATGCCGGCACCGAGGCAGCGCTGGCCGCTGCCCGCATGGGCAGCAAGACGCTGCTGCTGACCCACAATATTGAAACCCTGGGCCAGATGAGCTGCAACCCCAGCATTGGCGGCATTGGCAAAGGCCATCTCGTCAAGGAGGTGGATGCGCTGGGCGGCGCCATGGCGCTGGCCACCGACAAGGGTGGCATCCAGTTCCGCATCCTCAACAGCTCCAAGGGCCCGGCCGTACGCGCCACCCGTGCCCAGGCCGACCGCATCCTGTACAAGGCAGCGATCCGCGAGACCTTGGAGAACCAGCCCAACCTCTGGTTGTTCCAGCAAGCGGTCGATGACCTGATGGTCGAGGGCGACCGCGTGGTGGGCGCCGTCACCCAGGTGGGTATCCGTTTTCGCAGCCGCACCGTGGTGCTGACGGCCGGGACTTTCCTGGACGGCAAGATCCATGTGGGCCTGAACCACTATGCCGCTGGCCGTGCCGGTGATCCGCCAGCGGTCAGCCTGTCGGCGCGTCTCAAAGAGCTGAAGCTGCCCCAGGGGCGCCTGAAGACCGGCACGCCGCCGCGCATCGATGGCCGCTCGATCGACTTCAGCCAGTGTGAGACCCAGCCGGGTGACGGCATGCCCGGCGGCGTCAACGAAGGCCAGCTGCCGGTGTTCAGCTTCATGGGCAATGCAGAGATGCACCCGGCGCAGATGCCTTGCTACATCACCCACACCAATGCGCGCACGCATGAGATCATCCGCAGCGGCTTTGACCGCAGCCCGATGTTCACCGGCAAGATCGAAGGGGTAGGGCCGCGCTACTGCCCAAGCGTGGAAGACAAGATCAACCGCTTTGCCAACAAGGAAAGCCACCAGATCTTTCTGGAGCCCGAAGGCCTGACCACCCACGAGTACTACCCCAACGGCATCTCGACCAGCCTGCCGTTCGACGTGCAGTACGAACTGGTGCGCAGCATGAAGGGCCTGGAGAACGCCCACATCCTGCGCCCGGGCTATGCGATCGAGTACGACTACTTCGACCCGCGCTCCTTGAAGAACAGCTTTGAGACCAAGCAGATCCAGGGCCTGTTCTTTGCCGGCCAGATCAATGGCACGACCGGCTACGAAGAAGCGGCAGCCCAAGGCCTGTTTGCCGGACTGAACGCTGCACTGCAATGCCGGGGCGAAGGCCCCTGGACGCCGCGCCGTGATGAAGCCTACCTGGGCGTGCTGGTCGATGACCTGATCACCAAGGGGGTGACCGAGCCCTACCGCATGTTCACCAGCCGGGCAGAGTTCCGCCTGCAGTTGCGGGAAGACAATGCCGACATGCGCCTGACGGAAGAGGGGCGCAAGATGGGCTTGGTCGACGATGCGCGCTGGGATGCCTTCAGCCGCAAGCGCGATGCTGTTTCACGTGAAACAGAACGCCTCAAGGCCACCTGGGTGAACCCACGCATCGTCGCTGCGCAAGAAGCCGAACGTGTACTGGGCAAGGCCATGGAGCGGGAGTACAACCTGTTCGATCTGCTGCGCCGCCCTGGTGTGGACTACGCCACCTTGATGAGCCTGAACGAAGGCGCCTACCAGACCAGCGACGTTTCACGTGAAACACTGGGTGCACTGAGCGAGTCCGTGGTTGAGCAGGTGGAGATCGGTGCCAAGTACTCGGGCTATATCGACCGCCAAAAGGACGAAGTGGAGCGCGCAGCCCATTACGAGAAACTGCGCCTGCCCGCCGAGCTGGACTATATGCAGGTAACGGCACTGTCGTTTGAGGTGCGCCAGAAGCTGCAGACCCACCGCCCCGAAACCCTGGGCCAGGCATCGCGTATTTCCGGTGTCACGCCCGCTGCCATTTCCTTGCTGATGGTTCACCTGAAAAAAGGTGGCTTCAAAGGCTTCAGCACTGCACAAGAGGTAACGACTGCATGAGCGCACCATTGGAAGTCCCACTGCGTGACGGCGTACAACAACTGGGCCTGTCGCTGAGCGATGAGCAAATTGCCCAGCTGATGGCGTTTCTGGATCTGCTGCAGAAGTGGAACAAGGTCTACAACCTGACCTCGGTGCGTGACCCGCAGGAGATGCTGACCCACCATTTGCTCGACAGCCTGGCGGCGGTGCCGCCGCTGGTGCGCCATCTGGAGGGGGTTGGCCTGCCAGCCCCCAAGCTGCTCGATGTCGGCTCGGGTGGCGGTCTGCCCGCTGTGGTGTTCGCCATCTGCCTGCCGCAGCTGGATGTGAGCTGCGTGGATACCGTGGGCAAGAAGGTGGCCTTTATCCAGCAAGCGGCTGCCGCGCTGCGCCTGCGCAACCTGCATGGCATCCAGTCGCGCGTCGAGCAGCTGAGCCAGCAGTACGACGTGGTCAGCTGCCGTGCCTTTGCCGCCTTGCAGGATTTCACCGCCTGGTCGGCCCAGACCTTGAAGGCCGATGGCATCTGGCTGGCGATGAAGGCCAAGCGGCCTGACGACGAGCTGGCGCTGTTGCCCGCCTCGGTGCAGGTGCTGAACATCGAGCCGCTTCAGGTGCCCGGGCTCGATGCCGAGCGCTGCATTGTCTGGATGCGGCAGCAGGCGGCATAGCGCTGCATTGCGGATCGCAGGCCGCGTCACCTCGACCATCTACCAGCCCCGATTTTTCGGGGCTTTTTGCTGACGCTTGCGCCGGTAACAACGCGCTTTTGCTGGCTTGCAAGCAGGGCCGTCGTTTACACTCAAAGTTTCCATCGCAGAGGCGGCACATGTTTGGCATTTCTGACTATGGTGCATTTGTCTTCGCCGTGCTCCTGTTCTTGATGATTCCCGGGCCCGGTAACCTGGCGCTGATCACCTCCACGGGCAAGGGCGGCATCCAGGCTGGTCTGGCCGTATGCGCGGGCTGCATGGCCGCTGACCAGGTGCTGATGTGGCTGGCCGTTGCCGGCGTGGCCGCGGTGATGAGCGCGTACCCGGCAGCCTTTCAGGCGGTGCAGTGGCTGGGCGCGGCCTACCTGGCCTGGATTGGCTACAAGCTGATAACAGCCCGACCTGGCGACCAGCCGGTCATCAAGATTGCGCCCCGGCATTATTTCAGGCAAGGCTTTCTCATCACCATGATGAATCCCAAGGCCATCGTGTTCTACATGGCGTTCTTCCCGCTGTTTGTTGATCCGGCCACCCACCGGGGCCTGCCCACTTTTGCAGTGATGGCAGCGACCGTTGCGGTGATCAGCCTGGCCTATTGCACGGTCGTGGTGCTGCTCACCAGGATGCTGGCCGAGCGCCTGCGCGCCAATCCGGCCCTGGTCAAATGGCTGGAGAAAACGGCGGGTGTGTTTTTGATTGGTTTTGGCCTTAAGCTGGCCCTGACCAAATAAGTTAGTGGACAAGCGAGTTCTCATGGCAAAAATTTTCTGTATCGCCAACCAAAAAGGCGGCGTCGGCAAGACCACCACCGCAGTCAATCTGGCGGCCGGTCTGGCCAAGATCAAGCAGCGTGTGCTGCTGGTTGACCTGGATCCCCAGGGCAATGCCACCATGGGCTCGGGCATCGACAAGCGCGCACTGGAGACCTCGGTCTACGACGTGCTGCTCGAATCGAGCACCATCAAGGAGGCGGCTGTCCATTCCGAGCGCTGCGGCTACTGGGTGCTGGGCGCCAACCGCGAGCTGTCGGGCGCCGAGGTGGAGCTGGTCGAGCTCGAGCGCCGTGAAAAGCGCCTCAAGGCCGCGCTGGAGGCGAGCGACGCCGACTTTGACTTTGTGCTCATCGACTGCCCGCCCAGCCTGTCCATGCTCACCTTGAACGGCCTGTGCTCGGCCCATGGCGTGATCGTGCCGATGCAGTGCGAGTACTTTGCGCTCGAAGGCCTGACCGACCTGGTCAACACCATCAAGCAGGTGCATGCCAACCTGAACCGCGATCTGGAGATCATCGGGCTGCTGCGGGTCATGTTCGACCCGCGCATCACCTTGCAGCAGCAGGTGAGCGACCAGCTGCGCGAGCATTTCGGCGACAAGGTGTTCGACACGGTGATTCCCCGCAATGTGCGCCTGGCCGAAGCCCCCAGCTACGGCCTGCCCGGCGTCGTGTTCGACCCGGCCGCCAAGGGCAGCAAGGCCTTTGTCGAGTTCGCCAAAGAGATGGTCAAGCGCATCAAACGCATGAAGTGACAGCCGGCCCCGCCGCTGCCCGACCGACCTCCGCTGCCTGGCATGCGGAGGTCTTTTTCATGGCGGCCTGCGCGCTGCGGGCGCCCGCGTTGCGTATGGCAAGCATTCGGGCACAATAAGGGTTTGCATTTCTTTGAAACAGCGCAGTACGGTGGCGCTTTTTTGCTATTAAAAAATGAGCATTGAATCCTCGTCCATCAAGCTGCTGCCGGGGTGGCAAAACAGCGGGCCGGGCCATTGGCAAACGGTGTGGGAGCAGCAACTGGGGTATGAGCGCGTGCAGCAGCACGACTGGATGCACCCCAAACGCGGTGACTGGACGGCGCGCCTGCAGGATGTGGTGCTGGATGCGCCCCAGCCCGTGGTGCTGGTTGCCCACAGCCTGGGCTGCATTCTGACGGCCTGGTGGGCCGCGCATTCGCCCCAGGCGGCCAGCAAGGTGCGCGGCGCGCTGCTGGTGGCACCGGGCGATGTCGAGCGCGCCGACCTGGCCGAACAGATCCCTGGCTGGTCGCCGATCGCGCTGCAAAAACTGCCCTTTCCCACCATCTTGGTGGGCAGCCAAAACGACCCCTATTGCAGCGCCGAGCGCGCGCAGTGGCTGGCCAGCCACTGGGGCGCGCGCTGGGTGGACCAGGGCGCCTGCGGCCATATCAATGCCGAATCGGGGCTGGGCGACTGGCCGCTGGGCCAGGCGCTGCTGGCCGAGCTGATGGCCGAACCAACAAAGGTGAATTAAGACATGGTTACCAAGAAACCCAAGGGTCTGGGACGCGGCCTCGAAGCACTGCTGGGCCCCAAGGTCGAGGACGCTGCGCCCGCCAGCGACGACAAGGGCCAGCTGCCCCACCAGTTGCGGCTCGATGACATGGTGCCCGGCGTCTACCAGCCGCGCACGCGCATGGACGAGGGCGCGCTGTACGAGCTGGCCGAAAGCATCAAGGCCCAGGGCATCATGCAGCCCATCCTGGTGCGCAAGCTGGCCTCGGGCGACCACGCCGGCAAGTACGAAATCATCGCCGGCGAACGGCGCTTTCGCGCCGCGCGTATCGCCGGGCTGGCCGAGGTGCCGGTGCTGGTCCGTGATGTGCCGGACGAGTCGGCCGCGGCGATGGCGCTGATCGAGAACATCCAGCGCGAAGACCTCAACCCGCTGGAAGAGGCCCAGGGCCTCTCGCGCCTGGTGGGTGAGTTCCAGATGACGCATGAGCAGGCCGCGCAGGCGGTGGGCCGCTCGCGCTCGGCAGCGTCCAACCTGCTGCGCCTGCTGAACCTGGCCGAACCCGTGCAAACCATGCTGATGGCAGGGGATCTGGACATGGGCCACGCGCGTGCCTTGCTGGCGCTGGACCGCGCCGCGCAGATCACCGCCGCCAACCAGATCAATGCCCGCAAACTGAGCGTGCGCGAGGCCGAGAGCCTGGTCAAAAAGGTCAGTGCCGAGTTCTCGGGCGAAACCCCGGTCAAGGCCAAACCAGCGAAATCGCGCGATTTGAAGCGCGTCGAAGAAGAGCTGTCGGACCTGTTGATGGCTGAAGTGGAGGTGCGCGTGAAAAAGCGCGTCAAACGCGCCGGCAAACTCGAAGAGATGGGTGAATTGGTAATCCAGTTTGGTTCACTGGATGCCCTGAATGGATTGATTGATAAATTACGTGGATAATGCACCGGCCATGTGCTGCACGTCGTGATTTGGGTGACATTTACTAACAACTTCGCCTAAGAGCAGACAACGCTCCACCGAGGTTCCTGGAAGCAGGTGATTCCCGTGTCAGCAGCGCAAAGCAAAAATACGAAATCGAAGTAATCGAGCCTGGGAGGAATTCCGGGCTCGCTTTGAATGAACAACTGAATGATTTGCGGGAGAGCGACATGAAAAAGGCAGCATTGGCGGCACTGGCCGTCTTGGCATTGGCAGGCTGCGAAAGCACCGGTATGAAGCTGGGCGGCGGCACCAACAACATGGTGACCGGTGGCGCAGCAGGGGGCAGCAGCCAGGGCGAAAACAGCCAACTCGAAAAATGTGATTCGCCCGTGGGTACCGTGTCCCTGGTCGAGAACCAGCAAGCGGGCTGGTACACCATTTTGCGCAACGAATACCGCCTGCCACCGACCGCCAATCTGCTGCGCGTGCTGATCCAGCAATCGAACTGCTTTGTGGTGGTGGAGCGCAGCGCTGCCGGCATGAACGCAATGAACCGTGAGCGCGCGATGATGGACAACGGCGAAATGCGCAAAGGCAGCAATTTCGGCAAGGGCCAGGTGGTCGCATCGGACTATGGCCTGACGCCTGAGGTGACCTTCAGCGAAGACAATGCCGGCGGCTTTGGCGCGGCGCTGGGTGGCATCCTGGGCGGCCGTGGCGGCAGCGCTGTGGCCGGAGTGGCTGCCAGCAGCAAGACCCGTGAAGCCTCGGCTATGCTGACCCTGGTGGACAACCGCTCGGGCGTGCAGGTGTCCTCGTCGACCGGTAACGCCAGCAAGACCGACTGGGGTGGCTTTGGCACCTTGTTCGGTGGCGCAGCCGGTGCCGGCATGGGTGGCTACTCCAACACCTCGCAAGGCAAGGTCGTGTCGGCCGCTTTCGTCGATGCCTACAACCAGATGGTGCAGGCGCTGCGCAACTACAGCGCGCAATCCGTCAAAGGCCAGGGCCTGGGCGGTGGCGGTCGCCTGGGTGTGGATGGCGCCGCAGCGCCCAGCCAGACCTCGGCACCTGGCGCCAAGACCAATGTGCGCCTGAGCATGAAGCAAGCGCAGCAGCGCCTCAACGAGCTGGGCTACGATGTGGGCACCCCCGATGGCGCCTCCGGCCCACGCACGCAGAACGCGCTGCGCTCCTTCCAGCAGGACCAGGGCCTGTCGGTGACGGGGCGCCTGGACCAGGCCACGATGCGCCAGCTGGCGGAATAAACCTTCGGCGTTGATCGCAGCCTTGCCAGGCCACCGATCCGCCGCATGACCCGCCGCTCATCCCGGCGGGTTTTTTCATGCCCTGTCGATGGCCTCGTCGATATCGGCAGGCGGCTGGGTTTCCATGAACTCCTCGATATCGCAGCGCAGCTGCAGCTCCCGGGCCAGCAGCTTGTGCAGCTGGCGCGGATCGATGGGCTTGTGCATCAAGGTCGCCCCCAGGCTGTTGGCCATCTGCAGCCGTTTGGGGGCCGTGTCGCCGGTTAGGATGACATAGTGGGGCGGCATCTGCTGCCAGGGCAGATGCTCGGCCGTGGCATCGCGCACGGCCATGACGACCATGCTGCCGTCCTCGGTGGCCGACAGGCGCAGGTCGGTCAGCACCACATCGAAGGGCTTGCTGTTGCTCTCCTGCATGTGGTCGATCAGGCGCCGCACCTGGTCCACATTGGCCGCGCTCATCACCTGGCAATGCCATTGCTCGAGCATGCTGGCCAGCCCCACGCGCACCAGCGGCTCGTCATCGACCACCAGCACCTTGAGGCCGTGCAGCGACGAGTAGTCGCCATCGTCGGGCTGCTCCCACAGGCCGGTGACCAGGCCATAGCCGCCGGCAGGCACGGCCTCGGCCATCAGGCTGACGCGGAACACGCTGCCGCGCCCCGGGATCGATGACAGCGCGACCTTCACATTCAGGATATCGGCCAGCTCGCGCACGATCGCCAGACCCAGCCCCAGGCCCTTGGTGCCCATGTGCTGGTCTTCGGCCACCTGGCGGAACTTCTGGAAGATCAGGTCGTGGTGTTCGTCATCGATGCCCACGCCGGTATCCCAGACCTCGATCACGCGCTGCAGGCCGCGTTTGCGCACCCCCAGCAGCACGCCACCGTGGTCGGTGTAGCGCAGCGCGTTGGACACCAGGTTGCGCAGCAGCATAAAGAGCAGCGACTGGTCGGTGTAGATCCAGTCTTCGCTGTCGCGCACGCGGAAGACCAGGTTCTTGGCATCGGCCTGCGGGCCAAACTCCTTCT